>NZ_JBHVDX010000029.1:0-65272 GCF_042802555.1 Streptomyces sp. NPDC057474
CTCGAACGGTTCAAACAAAACGGCGCGGGGTGGAGAATAACATTAACTCGCTGGGCTCATAACCCAGAGGTCGCAGGTTCAAATCCTGTCCCCGCTACTGAAGTTGAAGGCCCGGATCCTCTAAAGGATCCGGGCCTTCGACGTGTTGCCGGGGGAGGTTGGGAAATCTGTGTTTGACTTGTCGCTCTGTGGGCAAGTCGACAAAACGCTGTAGTGACCTCAATGGCTGCGGTATACCAGGTGTATCCAGGTTGCAGGTGGTGCGACGATGGACGTTATGGGGGACAAGGCAACTCTGTTGGAGACAGGGCGGTTTGCGCAGCCTGCCGACTTTGTGATGCCCGCCGAGTCCGGTTCGCCGGCCGAGTCCGTGCGGGCGGCGGACGAGGACGAGACGGGGGACGCCGTAGAGGAGGCGCGTCAGCGGCTCGCAGCCGAAGCCGGTGACGCCGAGGCGATGAGCGTCCTCGGAGCCATGCTGCTGCGCCGCAGCGACCTCGACGGAGCCGAGCCCTATCTGCGGGGCGCCACCGCCGCCGGGGACCGCGCGGCCGCCAACAACCTGGGTGTCCTGCTGCACCAGCGCGGGTACGCCGACGAGGCCGCCAGCTGGTGGCGGATCGCGGCCGTCGCCGGTTCCGCCGCCGCCGCGCACGCGCTCGGTCGGCACCACCGTGAGCGCGGCGACGAACCGGCCGCCGAGTACTGGCTGCGCCAGGCCGCCGAGCAGGGGCACGCGCTGGGCGCGTACGCCCTCGCCGACCTGCTGGAGCACCGCAGCGACGCCGCCGCCGAGCGGTGGATGCGGGTCGCCGCCGAACGTGGGCACCGCGAGGCCGCGTACCGGCTCGCGCGGGCGCTCGACCACCTCGCCGAGCAGGAGGAGCGCGCGGCCGTGCGCGAGGGGCGCAGAGTCGCGCGCGCGGCGTTCGAGATCGGAAGCGCGAGCCGTGAGGCCGCCCGTGGGGGCCGTCCCGTCGTACGCGAACCCCGTGCCGCCGCAGTGCGCGCGGGGGAGCCCGGCGCCGACAACGGTGTCGGGGGAGCCGCCGCCGAGGAGGCCGAGCAGTGGTACCGCCAGGCCGCCGCGCGCGGGCACCGGCGGGCCGCGCTGCACCTCGGGGCGATCCTGGAGCGGCGCGGGGAGCTCAAGGAGGCCGGGCGCTGGTATCTGACCTCCGCCAAGGACGGCGAGCCGCGCGCCGCGTGCGCGCTCGGGTTTCTGCTGCGGGACGCGGGCGACACCGAGAGCGCGGCCGTGTGGTGGCTGCGGGCCGCCCAGGACGGCAACGGCAACGCGGCGAACGCGCTGGGCGCGCTGCACGCCGAGCGCGGTGAGACGCAGACCGCCGAGCGGTGGTACCGGGCCGCGATGGACGCCGGTGACGTCAACGGCGCGTACAACCTCGGGCTGCTCTGTGCCGAGCAGGGGAGGACCGCGCAGGCCGAGCAGTGGTACCGGCGTGCCGCGTACGCCGGGCACCGGGAGGCGGCGAACGCCCTGGCCATCCTGCTGCTCCAGGTCGGTGACGCGTCCGGGGCCGAGCCGTGGTTCTCGAAGGCCGCGGAGGCCGGCAGCGTGGACGCCGCCTTCAATCTGGGCATCCTGTTCGCCGGGCGGGGCGACGATGTGACGGCACTCGTCTGGTACGAGCGGGCGGCCGCCGCCGGGCACACCGAGGCGGCGCTCCAGGTCGCCATCGCGCGGCTGCGGGACGGCGACGAGCGGGCTGCCGAGCGGCATCTGCGATGTGCCGCGGGTGGGGGCAGCGCGGAGGCCGCGTACCGGCTGGCCGCCGTGCTCGACGCGCGCCGGCCGCCCGCGCCCTCGCACGAGCTGGGGGAGCCGGGGCGGGAGAAGAACGAGTGCGAGGAGTGGTACGAGAGGGCCGCGTCGCAGGGGCATCGGCGGGCGCAGGTGCGGGTCGGGATGCTGGCCGCGGGGCGGGGGGACGTGGTGGAGGCGGCTCGGTGGTACCGGGTCGCTGCGGAGTCCGGGTCGCGGAACGGGGCGTTCAATCTCGGGCTGCTGCTGGCTCGGGAGGGTAGTGAGCCGGAGGCCGCGTTGTGGTGGGCTCGGGCCGCCGATGCGGGACATGGGCGGGCGGCCTTGCGGCTCGCGCTCGTCTACGCGCGTCGGGGGGAGCTGGTGGAGGGGAAGCGGTGGGCCGATCGGGCCGTTGCCCTCGGGCCGGCGGAGGTTGCGGAGCGGGCGGCGCGGTTGCGGGATGCGTTGCGGGACGAGTTGTCGGCGTAGGGGTTCGTGGGGCGGGGTTGCGCCGGGCCCGGGGCTGTAAGGGTGCCCGGTGCTGGGGGTGGGCGCGGGCGGGTTTCGCTTACCGGCGCTCGCCGGGTGCCGCTGGGCCCACTCTCCCCACTCCCGGTTTGCTCGAGCGGGAGGTACCCCCATCGCCCCAGCGGCACGACTGCCCGCGGCTATGGCAGGTGGACGTGCCCTGCCGCCGCTGGGTGGGCGCTGTCCCGGCGGCACAGTTGCCCGCTACGGCGGGCGGGCCTCTCCCTGTGGCTGCCTGTGGGTCTGTGGCTGTACTGCGGCTGTACTGCGGCTGTACTGCGGCTGTACTGCGGCTGTGCTGCGGCTGTGCTGCGGCTGTGCTGCGGCGGGGGCGGCTCTTAAGGGATTTGCGCTGGTCGGTCGTGGTGACGTAGTGTTCTGTTCATCGCCGCGGGGTGGAGCAGCTCGGTAGCTCGCTGGGCTCATAACCCAGAGGTCGCAGGTTCAAATCCTGTCCCCGCTACTGAAGGCCGAGGGCCCGGAACCGATCAGGTTCCGGGCCCTCGGTGTATTGCCGTATCGGTTGGTGGAAAAGAGCGGGGCAGCGAGAAGCCCCCGGCGGTTCTGTCTGGCGCCGGGGGCTTTGTCGTGTGTCGGTGGGGCTATGCCGTCGTGCAGGTCGGGCAGACGCCTCGGTAGGTGACCTCTACGTCCGAGACGGTGAAGCCGAAACGCTCGGAGGCGGGGAGGTCGGCGAGGGGGTTGCCGTTGGGGTGGACGTCGCGGATCGTGCCGCACTGGGCGCAGACCAGGTGGTGGTGCGGGCGGTGCGCGTTGGGGTCGTACCGCTTGGCGCGCTTGTCCGTGGCGACCTCGAGCACCTCGCCGAGGGAGACCAGCTCACCCAGGGTGTTGTAGACGGTCGCCCGGGAGATCTCGGGCAGCTTGGCCACAGCGCGCACGTGCACCTCGTCGGCCGTCAGATGGACGTGTTCGCCGTCGAGGACCTCCGCCACGACGCGCCGCTGCGCGGTCATACGCCATCCGCGTCCGCGCAGCCGCTCCAGAAGGTCACTCATACCGGTCAGCGTAACAGCAAGGGGGAACAGATCCCGAACAGGTGTTATTTTGGAGCTTGACTTGCATTGGATTTTATCTAATGTGAGATCTGGTTCGATCGGTAGAGGCTTCGGCAAGCGCCTGGAGGCCGCCGTCCAGGCCCTGTGCGGCTGACCGGGGTTGGACCGCTTGTCGTTGGGGACGGGCCGGGATCTCGTTCGAGGTTCCCGGCCCGTTCGTGTGTCTGTGGTCCGGGGCCGTCCGTGGGTCCGGGGCCGTCTATGCCGGCGCGGGCTGTCGGGCCGGGGTCCAGCAGCGGATGATGTCGCGGACGGAGACGATGCCGATGGGGGCTCCCTGGTCGAGGACGATCAGGTGGCGGAAACCGCCGTGGGTCATGGCGCGGGCCGCTTCCTCCAGGGTCCAGGACGGCGCCGCGAACACGACGTCGGTGGTGGTGTGGGCGTGGGCCCGCTCGGTGTCGGGGCTCTGGCCCAGGCCGACGGAGTTGAGAACATCGCGTTCGGTCAGGATGCCGAGTCCGCCGGCGTCCGGGTCGAGGACCACGGCCGCGCCGATCCGGCGTGCCGACATCAGGGCGGCGGCTTGGCGGAGAGTGTGATCGGGGCCGATGGTGAGGACCAGTGTGCTCATGGCGTCGCGGACGAGCATGGAGTTCAGCCACCTCCTGGAGGACCCCGGTGACAGACAGTTCAGGCCCCGGCGCCGGAGACGCCTATTGAGCGCTGCACAAGTTCACAAGTGGGGGGACTCTCAATGTGGCAGGTAAAGCAGAGGTCAACAAGGGGGCGTGCGTGGTCAGTTCGGGGCGCCCAGGGATCACTCCGGGGCCCCGTACCTATCGGTGGGAGACGGTGGGAGACGGCAGGAGTCAACGGGACCGGTCAGTAGCGTTGGTTCAGGTATCCCAGTAGCTCGTCGTGGAGCAGGCCGTTCGAGGCGGCCGCGTTGCCGCTGTGCGGGCCGGGGCGGCCGTCGAGTCCGGTGAAGCTGCCGCCCGACTCGGTGACGATGATCGCGTTGGCGGCCATGTCCCAGAGGGAGAGCTCGGGTTCGGCGCAGATGTCCACCGCGCCCTCGGCGACCAGCATGTACGGCCAGAAGTCGCCGTACGCGCGCGTGCGCCACACCTCGCGGGTCAGGTCCAGGAATCCGTTGAGGTGGCCGCGCTCCTCCCAGCCGCTGAGGGAGGAGTACGCGAAGGAGGCGTCCGACAGCTCGGCAACGCGGGAGACGTGCAGGCGGGAGGCCGAGCTGAGGCTGCGGCCGGTGAAGGCGCCGTGGCCCTTCGCGGCCCACCAGCGGCGGCCCAGGGCGGGAGCGGAGACGACGCCGACGACGGGCTGGTAGCCGCCCTCGGCCGCCTCCATCAGGGAGATCAGGGTGGCCCAGACGGGGACGCCGCGGACGTAGTTCTTGGTGCCGTCGATCGGGTCGACGACCCAGCGGCGGGGGCCGGTGCCCTCGAGGCCGAACTCCTCACCGAGGATCGCGTCTCGGGGGCGGGCGCGCTGGAGTTGGCCTCGGATGAGTTCCTCGGTGGCCTTGTCGGCCTCGCTGACCGGCGTCATGTCCGGCTTCGTCTCGACCTTCAGGTCGAGGGCCTTGAAGCGGGCCATGGTGGTCGCGTCGGCGGCGTCCGCGAGGACGTGGGCGAAGCGGAGGTCGTCGAGGTATTCGGCCATGTGGCGAACGGTATCTGTCGAGGTCGGTACGGGGCTACAGGGGGCCGGGGGTCGGCTGGGGGCGCGGGGATCGGGGCGGCGGCGGTCGGGCGCCCGGCGGGCGGGGTTGGGCGGGGGAGGTCGCGCAGCCCGGCGCTCACGGGGTGCCGCCTGCTTCCACCCTCCCCACTCTCGGTTTCGCTCGAGCGGGAGGTACACCTATCGCCCCAGCGGCACGATTGCCCGCAGTGCGGACAAGTGAGCTGGTGTGTGGGCGCCGTCGATGCGGCACGCATGTCCCCGGTGGTGGTGGGCACACGACTCGGTGTCGCTGTCGGGTGGGGGCGACTCCAGGTGCTCGAAGTTGTTTGCCCTGTGCTGCTGTCGCAGTGGTCGGCGGTGTGCCTCGGCGTAGCTGTCGTGGCATTCCGTGGTGCGGTTGGGCGTCGTTGGGGTGGGGCTGGAGTGTGCCGCGCATGTTGGCTGGTGTGCGCCCCCAGGGGCCGCCGCGAACCCTTGACAGTGACTCGATGCGCGTCAAATCTGAGGGCCAGAGCCGCCCGCTCGCTTTTAGGGAGGCGATGATGCCTGCAGCGCGGGAATCCTTGTTGGACGCCGCTTACACGGCGCTGGTGCGCCGGCCGTGGTCCGCCGTGCGGATGGTGGACGTGGCGGCGGTGGCCGGAGTGTCACGTCAGACGCTGTACAACGAGTTCGGCAGCAAGGACGGGCTCGCCAGGGCCCTGGTGCGGAGGGAAGCGGACGGCTATCTGGCGGGCGTCGACCGGGCGCTGGCCACCCCCGCGGACACCCGGGACCGGCTGGCCGCGACCGCCGAGTGGACCGTGGCGGCCTCCCGGAACAACGCGCTCGTCCGGGCCATGCTCACCGGCTGCTGGAGCGAGCATCTGCCCTCGCCGACGCTCTCGGCGGTGCCCTCGTCCTCCGCGGTGCCCGCGCAGCGCCGCGCGGACGGACCGTTGCCCGCGCCGGCCGACTTCGTGGCCCTGGTGCGCGAGCGCGCCGTCACTGTGCTGTCCGCGCCCGGCACCCCCAAGTCGGACACGGTGGAGCTGGCCCGTTCCTGCGAACTCGCCGTGCGGCTCGCCCTGTCCTGTGTGGCGGCACCCCCGGGCGAGGGCGGAGTCACGGATCTCGTGCGGACCGCGCTGCCCCGCCAGTTCAGTCGGCACCTCAACCAGCTGTAGCCCCCGTACCTCAACCAGCTGCAGCCCCCGTCGGGAACTATTGCGCCGAACCCGACAGTTGCAGGCCCACGACCCCCACGATCACCAGGCTGATCGAGACGATCTTCAAAGTCGACACGATGTCGCCGAGGAAGATCATCCCGTAGATCGCGGTGCCGGCCGCGCCGATGCCCGTCCAGACGGCGTAGGCGGGGCCGACGTCGAGCTTCTTCAGGGAGAGGGTCAACAGGCCGAAGCTGCCGAGCGCGAAAACGCAGAAGGCGACCGTGGGCCAGAGCCTGGTGAATCCGTGCGAGAGCTTCAGACAGACGGCGAATCCGGTCTCCAGCAGTCCCGCCACGACAACCAGCAGCCACGCCATGTCTCGTCCTCCCGTGTCCCCACGTTCCGTGACCGCTTCGTCTGTTCTCGGCTGATCTCGTCTGGTCTGGGTCCGACTTGGTGTGATTATGCACTTACCGGCTGGACGGGGGCGCAAACAACGCGGAGGTCAGTCGCCTTCCCGTCGTTCGCGTGTCGAGAGGAGCCTGCGCAGCGAGTAAAGGCGGGCGGGGTCCGCGTGCCCGTCCGCGACCCACTGATCCAGCGCGCAGTCCTGCTCGTCGTGACTGCACGCACGCGGGCAGCCCTCCGTGCCCGGCACCAGGTCCGGGAAGGCGTTGATGACCCGGGACGGGTCGATGTGGGCCAGCCCGAACGACCGTACGCCCGGGGTGTCCACCACCCAGCCGCCGTCCGAGTCCGCCAGGGGCAGGGCCAGCGCGGAGGTCGTGGTGTGCCGGCCGCGGCCCGTCACCGCGTTCACATGGCCCGTCGTGCGGCGGCGGTCCTCGGGAACGAGTGCGTTCACCAAGGTCGTCTTGCCCACGCCGGAGTGGCCGACGAACGCCGTGACCTTGCGGTCGAGGTGTTCGCGGATGCGGTCGGCGGCACCGCCCGTCTCCAGTTCCTCACGGCTCGTCACGACGTACGGGATGTCGATGTCGCCGTAGAGCTCCAGGAGTTTGTCGGGCGAGGCCAGGTCCGACTTCGTCAGTACGAGGAGGGGATCCAGGCCGGCGTCGTACGCCGCCACCAGGCAGCGGTCGATCAGACGGGGGCGGGGTTCGGGGTCGGCGAGAGCGGTGACGATGGCGAGTTGGTCGGCGTTGGCGACGACGACGCGCTCGTACGGGTCGTCGTCGTCGGCCGTGCGGCGCAGCACCGACGTACGGTCGGCGATGCGGACGATCCGGGCGAGGGTGTCCTTCTTGCCGGAGAGGTCGCCGACGAGGGCGACGGTGTCGCCGACGACCGCGGCCTTGCGGCCCAGTTCGCGGGCCTTCATCGCGAGGACGATCCGGCCCTCGACGAGACAGGTCAGCCGGCCACGGTCGACGGTGAGGACCATGCCCTCGGCGGCGTCCTCGTGCTTCGGGCGGATGTGCGTACGGGGACGGTTGCCCTTGCGGTTCGGGCGGCTGCGGATGTCGTCCTCGTCGGTGTGCTTGCCGTAACGGCGCATGATCCCGGTCCGCCCGTCAGTTCTTCCCGAGCATCCCGGCCCACAGTTCGGGGAAGTCCGGCAGGGTCTTGGCCGTCGTCGCCACGTTCTCGATCCGCACACCCTCCACCGCGAGGCCGATGATCGCGGCGGCGGTGGCCATGCGGTGGTCGTCGTACGTGTGGAAGACGCCGCCGTGCAGGGGGCGCGGGCGGATGTGGAGGCCGTCGGCGGTCTCGGTGACGTCGCCGCCGAGTTCGTTGATCTCCTTGGTGAGCGCGGCCAGGCGGTCCGTCTCGTGGAGGCGGAGGTGGGCGACGCCGCGCAGGGTCGAGGGGGAGTCGGCGAGGGCTGCGACCGCCGCGATGCCCGGGGTCAGCTCGCCGACCTCGCCCAGGTCCACGTCGATGCCGTGGATCGAACCGGAACCCGTGAACACCAGGCCGTACTCGGTCAGTTCGCAGGTGCCGCCCATCTCCGTGAAGATCTCGCGGAGCTGGTCACCGGGCTGGGTGGTGCGCGTGGGCCAGTCGGGGACGACGACCTTGCCGCCGGTCACCAGGGCCGCCGCCAGGAACGGCTGGGCGTTGGACAGGTCCGGCTCGATCGTCAGGTCGCGGCCGAGCAGGGCGCCCGGCGTGACCCGCCAGACGTTCGGCTCGCCGCCCGACTCCGGGGTGTCCACCTGCGCGCCGACCGAGCGCAGCATGTCGACGGTCATCCGGATGTGCGGCATGGAGGGCAGCGTCGAGCCGATGTGACGGACTTCGACGCCCTGGTTGAAGCGCGGGGCGGACAGCAGGAGCGCCGAGACGAACTGCGATGACGAGGACGCGTCGATCGCCACTGGGCCGCCGTCCAGGGCTCCGCTGCCGTGGACCGTCAGCGGGAGGGCGCCCCGGCCGTCGTCGTCGATCCGGGCGCCGAGGACGCGCAGGGCGTCGATCACGCCGTTCAGGGGGCGCTCGTACGACCGGGGGTCGCCGTCGAAGCGGATGGGGCCGTCGGCGAGGGCGGCCACCGGGGGGAGGAAGCGCATGACCGTGCCCGCGTTGCCGACATCCACCGTGGCCGGGCCGTGCAGTCCGGTGGGCAGGACGCGCCAGGCCTCGCCGGAGCCGCCAGCGACGGAGGAGCTGGACGACACGGTCTCCTCGATGCCGACGCCCATCGCGCGCAGCGCGGCCGCCATCAGGAGGGTGTCGCGGGAGCGGAGGGGGCGGCGCAGCCAGCCGGGCTCGCTCGCGAGGGCGGCGAGCACGAGAGCGCGGTTGGTGACCGACTTGGACCCCGGGACGTGGACCGTCGCGTCGACGGCTCCGCTCGCGTGGGGGGCGGGCCAGAGGGCGGGCTGTGCGTTCAGGGCCATGGGCCCACTTTAGTGGGGGTTCGCTCCGTCGGGTTCAGCCGGTTGACGTGCGTCGCTTGTCGGGTGCGGCGTTCGTCGGGGCTGGTCGCGGGATGGGGTGCCTCGTGATCGACGTCGGCGGCCGCGGGTTTGTTGTGGCCGGTCGCGCCCACGCGGCGGCGCCGTAAATCGATATAGCCCCGCGCCCCTTGTGGGGCGCACCGCGACCGGGGGTGAAAAGTTCCGGAGTCAAAGAGTTTCACAGGTTCAGGAGCCAGCGGCCGCCGCCCAGCAGCGCGCATACCGAGACCACGTGGAACATCAGGAGCCATACCGTCGGCGGTACGTGGGTCAGGCGGGACAACTGGTCCGCGTCGGAGTCGCCGGCCCCTCCCCGGCGGCGCTTCGCCTGGAGTTCGAACGCCGGGCGTACGCCCCCCAGCAGCAGGAACCAGACCACCGCGTAGGCGAAGGCGGCCTGGACCTGGGGGCCCGCCAGCCAGGAGACGATCACGAAGGTGCCGCCGGAGAGGACGACCGTCAGGGCGCCGTAGGCGTTGCGGATCATGACCAGCATGGCGACCAGCAGGATCGTGGCGAGCCAGAGGAGGAGGGTGATGCGGCCGGAGCCGAGGAGGGCGGCGCCGCCGAGGCCGAGTAGCGGGGGAGCGGTGTAGCCGGCGGCGGCGGTGAGGATCATGCCGAGGCCGGTGGGCTTGCCGCGGCTGACGGTGAGGCCGCTGGTGTCGGAGTGCAGCCGGATGCCGGTCAGGGTGCGGCCGGTGAGCAGGGCGAGCAGTCCGTGGCCGCCCTCGTGCGCGATGGTGATGGCGTTGCGCGAGAGCCGCCAGACGCCGTGCGGGACGATCGCCGCGAGCGCGGCGACGGCGGTGGCTATGACGACCCAGAGGTCGGGGTCGGGCTGGGTGCCGAAGACCTCGTTCCACAGGGAGGCCAGCGAGGTGGCTGCGGTGCTTTCCATGTTCTGCGGTGGCTCCTCGGGGTCGCGATCGATCGGGCCGGCGCGGAGCGCCGTCGTCGGGGGTGGTGGTCGGGTGACGGGTGGGCCTGGCAGTGTGGCACTTATGTGCGGACGGTATGCGTCGAGTCGTAGGCCCGAGGATCTCGCAGGAATCTTTGAGATCGAGAAGTGGGAGCCGGAGGAGACCCTGGAGCCCGACTACAACGTGGCTCCCACCAAGGAGGTCTACGCGGTTCTCGACCGCCCTTTGAAGGACGCCGACGACAAGTCGCCGGTTCGCCAGCTGCGGAAGCTGAAGTGGGGTCTGGTCCCGTCCTGGTCCAAGAACCCCGAGGGCGCCGCCCGGATGATCAACGCCCGCGCGGAGACCGTGCACGAGAAGCCGTCGTACCGCCGTGCCTTCGCCACCCGGCGCTGCATCCTGCCCGCCGACGGCTACTTCGAGTGGGTCACCGGCAAGGGGGAGCGGGAGCTGGAGGCCGAGGGGAAGAAGAAGCGGCCGCGCAAGCAGCCGTACTTCGTGCTCCCGGCCGACGGGTCGGTCTTCGCGATGGCCGGGCTGTACGAGTTCTGGCGGGACAAGACGCTGCCGGACGACCACCCGCAGGCCTGGTGGGCGACCTGCTCGGTGATCACGACGGAGGCCGAGACGACCCTGCTGGCCGTGGCCCCGGAGGACGGCCCGCACGCGTTGGCCGAGATTCACCCCCGGATGCCGCTGATGCTCACGCCCGACCGCTGGGACGATTGGCTCGATCCGGCCCGCACGGACCTCGACGACCTGCGCGGGCTGCTCGAACCGCCGCCCGCCGGGCTGATGCGCGCCTATCCCGTCTCCACGGCCGTCAGCAACGTCCGCAACAACAGCCCGGAGCTGCTGAAGGAGCTGGAGGGGCCCGAGGAGGGCACACTCTTCTGACGTGACCGAGATCGAGGCAGCGCGAGAAGAGATCGACACCGAGGCCGGTACGGCCCGCATCACCTGGTACGAGGCCGAGAGGCCGAAAGTGGTCCTCGCCGTCAGTCATGGCGCGGGTGGTGGGATCGAGTCACGTGATCTTCAGGCCCTCGCCGCCGTGCTCCCGGCGCACGGGGTGACCGTCGCCCTGGTGGAGCAGCCGTGGCGGGTGGCCGGGAAGAAGCTGGCGCCCGCGCCGAAGACGCTGGACGTGGGCTGGCGGGGTCTGTGGCCCGCGCTGGCGAAGCCGGGGCTGCCGGTGCTCGCGGGTGGGCGGAGCGCCGGGGCCCGGGTGGCCTGTCGTACGGCGACGGAGCTGGGCGCGGCGGCCGTACTGGCACTGAGTTTTCCGCTGCATCCGCCGGGCAAGCCGGAGAAGTCCCGGGCCGACGAACTGCTCGGGGCCGGGGTGCCCACACTCGTCGTCCAGGGCGGGAACGATCCGTTCGGGAGGCCGGCGGAGTTCCCGGAGGGCTCCTACGGGCTCGTGGAGGTGCCCTACGGCGATCACGGGTTCGCCGTGCCGAAGCGGGCGCCCCTCGGGCAGGAGGAGGCTCTGACGGTGATCACCGACGGTGTCGTGGAGTGGATCGCGTCACTCGGATGACGGGCCGGGCGGCGGGCGGGAATGCTGAGCGGTGGGCCTCTGTTGTGCGGATCAGACAGCGCGAAAGACCGTGCTGACCGTCGTAGGAGAGGAAGTCCGCCGCATGGGTTCGACCTTCTGCCCGAGCCGCAGCAGCCGCGCCGACCTGGACTGGACGGTGCTGCACGCGGCCAAGAGCGGCCCTGTTCGGGCGGCGGCGGGCATGGATCGTCGTCTATCCTCCGATTCTGGTGGTACCGGTTTCGGTATCGCCCAGACGCTGGAGGAGGTGGGTCCGGTCACTGGGACCGACGCAGGGACCGAACGGGGCCAGGCGGAGCAGCCCGAGGGCACCGAGACCGCAGCGGAGCGCAGCGCCCGTTTCGAGCGGGACGCTCTGGAATTCCTCGACCAGATGTACTCGGCCGCGCTGCGCATGACGCGCAATCCGGCCGACGCCGAGGACCTGGTGCAGGAGACGTACGCGAAGGCGTACGCGTCCTTCCACCAGTTCCGCGAGGGCACCAACCTGAAGGCCTGGCTGTACCGCATCCTCACGAACACCTTCATCAACTCGTACCGCAAGAAGCAGCGCGAACCCCAGCGCTCCGCGGCCGAGGAGATCGAGGACTGGCAGCTGGCGCGCGCCGAGTCGCACATGTCGACCGGACTGCGTTCCGCCGAGTCGCAGGCGCTCGATCACCTGCCCGACTCGGACGTGAAGGCAGCGCTGCAGGCGATCCCCGAGGAGTTCCGCATCGCCGTCTATCTCGCCGATGTCGAGGGCTTTGCGTACAAGGAGATCGCCGACATCATGGGGACACCCATCGGTACGGTGATGTCCCGGCTGCACCGTGGCCGCCGTCAACTGCGCGGCATGCTCGAGGACTACGCCCGTGACCGCGGGCTTGTCCCGGCCGGCGCCGGAGAGTCGAACGAAGCGAAAGGCTCGGGCTCATGAGCTGCGGAGAGCCGCATGAGACGGATTGCAGCGAAATCCTCGATCATCTCTACGAGTTCCTCGACCGGGAGATGCCCGACGCCGACTGCACCAAGTTCGAGCACCACTTCGAGGAGTGCTCGCCCTGCCTGGAGAAGTACGGGCTCGAACAGGCCGTCAAGAAGCTGGTCAAGCGATGCTGCGGGCAGGACGACGTGCCCACCGATCTACGGGCCAAGGTGATGGGCCGGATCGATCTGATCCGGTCGGGACAGACTGTGCCCGAGCATGATGTGACGGCCTCGCCGGTCACACCGCAGGAGACCTGAACCGGTTCGTTCGCATGCGGGAGACCTGACGGTCATCCGTTCGCATTGCAGCCCTGATCCCTGAGCCCGTCCCGGGAGCGGCCGTCCGGCCGTTCGTGGAACGGGCTCAGGTCTTGAGCCGGTGGTGGACGGGCTCAGACCTCGAGGCCGTTCTCGATGCGCTTCAGGCCGTGCCGGGCCAGCGCCAGGTTGCTGCGGGAGCGGTCCAGCGCCAGGTAGAGGAAGAGCGACCCCTTGCTGCTGCTCAGCGGGCGGATCAGGTGGTACTGCCGGCCCAGCGTGATCAGGATGTCCTCGATCACGTCGTTCATGTCCAGCGAGGCCAGCGTGCGCATCTTGGAGCGCACCACCTCGGTGTTGCCGGCCGCCGCGAGTTCCAGGTCGAGGTTCTGCCCGCCGCCGAGCGCGCCGAGCGACATACCGCTCTCGTAGTCGACCAGCGCGACACCGATCGCACCGTCGAGGGTCATGGCTTCCTTGAGCGCGGTCTCGATGTTCATATTGCTGCCCCAATTCCTCAGTGCTGCTGACCGGTCACTGTCCGGCCAACTACGATCGAACACGAGTGACCCACCGGTCACAAACATCAACTTTTCTGCGGGTTACGGAAGTTGGCGTTCAAAGTACTGTGCGGCGCGTGGACTTGGAGGGCGAATGGGGGGACTTGAGGAAAGGAAGCCTGCGCTCCAGGCCTCCCTGGACCGGCTTCTCGACTCTCCAGGCGTCACCGGCGTCGCTCTGATCGACGCGGTCACGGGTCTCACTTACGCCGCGGCGGGCGACGTCGCCCAGGCGGGGACGGGGGCGGAGTGCTCGGATCTCGCCACCCTCATCTCCGAGCGGCTCGGCGCGGCGGGGGCCGAGGGGGAGTTGGAAAGCGTGGTCATGACCAGCAGGAGACGCCATCAGGTGCTGCTCTCCGTGGACCGGTCGGCCGGCGACCCGCTGCTGCTGGCAGCCGGTCTCGACCGCGACCGGGCGAACGTGGCTCTGGCGCTGCGCAGTCTCGGCGACCGGGCCCGAGAGGTGCTGGCGTGAAGACTCCCTCGGCACGCAACGTACCCGCGCTTCTACAGGCACTGCATCAGGAGGGCTACACCGGCACGGTACGGGTCTCCGGCTCCCCTGGTGGCACGATTCACCTGCGGGACGGCCTGATCGGCGCGATCGAGACACCGGGCGCGCCGACCGCGACGTCCACGCTGCTCGCCTCGGGCCGGATCGACGACGACGCCTGGCTGGCGGCCTGCGCGGCCGAACCGGACGCCGACCGGCTCGACTTACACCTGGCGGCCGCCGGACTGATCGGCGCTGCCGAGCTGGAGGTCGTCTGCACGGCGGCCGTGTTCGACGGGGCCTTCGCGATGTCGCTCAGCCCGCCCGGCGGCTGGGAGCTGACCGAACGGCAACCCACTCTCCTCGCCCGGCCCGGCGTCGAGCCGCGGCCGCTGGCCGAGGAGACCACCCGCCGCATGGCGCTGCTGACCGGACTGTGGGGCCCCGCGGGCGAACTGGCCCGCGTCCGGCCCGAACCGGTCACCGGCCGCGGCACCCCGGAATCCGACGGGCGGCTGACCCGACGGCACCGGGCCCTCGTCGAGAGCGTCAACGGGCGCCGCACTCCGCGTGACATGGCCTTCGCCCAGGGGCGCGGCCTCTATGCGGTGATGCTGGACCTCATCCGGCTGGAATCGCTCCAGGCCGTCCGATGGGAGACCAGGACCGCGCCCGACACCCGGCCCAGCACCGCGCCCCGGCACCCACAGGGGCAGTCGGCATCCGACGAACCGCCACCGAGAGCCGGTCCCCTGCCCAGACGCAGGCCCGGTGGAGGCTCTCCCACCGGAGACCTCGGAGCGAAGGACGGGTAGTGAGCCCCAACAAAGACCCGGCCCGCAAGCGCCGCATACGCAGCAAGGCCGCCCGCCTCCGACGGCGTTCGGCCCCGAGAGCAGCCGCGGACGACCGCCCGGTCCCGCCCGCCGAAACCCCACCGCCCACCGCACCTGTCCCCACGACCGCGGCACAGCCGCCGTCCACCGAGCCGGGTGGCACGACCGCGGCACAGCCGCCGTCCACCGAGCCGGGTGGCACGGCGGCCGAACAGCCACCGTCCACCCCGTCCGGCGTCGCTGCCGCAGAACGGCCGTCGCGCGCCGAACCCGGTGGCGCCGCCGCGGGACCGCCGCCGTTACCCGTACGGGGCGCCGCACCGGTTCCCGCACCCGCCGGGGGCGACACCTCGGACATCCCGACCGTGCCGCCCCCCTTCCCGCCCCTGTCCCTGCTGTCGGCCGAGGAACTGCGCGCCGACCAACCCTCCGTCGAAATGCTGCGGCGCGTCCGCCGCGGGCTGCGGGCTCTCCCCGAGTCCGACCGGCACCTGTCCGACTAGGGGGTGTTGTGAAAGTCCCGCACAGCACCCGCGGCGCCCGGCACGCTCTCCTCCCTCTCGGCTTCGCTCGAGCGGGAGGTGCCCCCATCGAGGACCTTCGTCCGGCACGCCGAGGCCGCGCACCGGACACCGCGGGCACCGCACAGGACTTTTCACAACACCCTGCCGCTCCGACCGCACACCCACCGCAGACGTCTGGACCAAGGAGCACGTGCCCATGACCGCACACGCATCGACCGAATCGCTGACAGGCATCCTGGCCTCGCTGCGTGACCGGGTGATGGGCGTCGCCGAGAGCGTCCTGTCCACCGTGGACGGACTCCTCGTCGTCGCCGACGTCGACAAGGTCCACCCCGAGTCCGTCGCCGCGCTCGCCGCCGCCACGCTCGGCATCGGCCGACGCATGGCAGACCAGTCCGGCGTCGGCGCGCTCCGCGAGGTCGTCGTCCGGTGCGGCGCCGGGCACGTCATCGTCGTCGCCGTCGGCGAGCGCACCCTCCTGACCGTCATGGGTGACGACGGCCTCGACCTCGCCGCCTTCCAGCGCGAGTCGTTGGCGACCGTGGAGCAGCTCAACAAGGTGCTCGCCGCGGACGTGGCGCACTGAAACGAAGGGTGTCGACGGTTTCGTCGACCGCCGGTGCGGTGCCGGCCGTCGGAGTTCGTCGCCTGTGCGGTCCGTTGTGCGGTCCGTCGCCGGGAAACGGCCCGCGGCCGCTTTCGGAACGGTCGTCACAGGAACGGTCGTCACAGGAACGGTCGTGACAGGAACGGCACTTCGCTGCTTCACTCGAAGGAGTTAATCCGGCCATCGTGGCCCCATGGATTCACCCGTAGCCGCCCCCTCCCGTTCCGGCCCGTCCCAGGCTCCGGAGCCTGAACTCGGGAGGGTGCCATGGGGCCGGTGCCGACATGGGCACGTGTGTACGTCGCCTGTGTCGTGCTCGGCGCCCTGGCCTGTCTCGCACCGTTGCCGGACGTCCACGTCCCGTGGTGGGCGGTGGTCCTGCTCGCCGCGCTGTACGCCGGGTACGAGCAGATCACCCGGTGCCCTTTCATGGGCCACCGCGCTCCCAAGGGGGTGGGCACCTTCTTCCCGGTCCTCCTCGCCGGGGCCTTTCTGCTGCCGCCGCCCGCCGCCCGCCGCCCGCCGCAGCGCTCGTGGCCGTGCCGGGGGCGCTGATCTCCCGGGTCGAGCAGCGGCCGCGAGGGCTCCGGCGGATCCGGCGGGCCGGCCGGCCCGCCCTCGCGGTGTGGGCCGCCTCACGCGCGCACGGGGCGCTCGGCGGCCGGGACGCGGTCGCCGGCCCCGACTTCCCGTACGCACTGCTGCCCGCCGGGGCCGCGGCGCTGGTGTTCTGCGCGGTGCTCACCCTGCTCGACGGCGGCATCCTGGTGCTCGCCGAGCGGGTGCCCGTGCGGGGAGCCTGGAAGGGGCTCTTCCCGCGGTCGTCGGCGCCCGTCACCGTGCACGGGCTCGCCGGCTTGAGGGGCTGTGGGCACTGCCGGTCTTCTCCCTCCCCCTCCTGCTCACCCAGCAGTCGTTCCGGCGGTACGCGGCCGTGCGGACCACCTACCGGCAGACCATCGCCTCGCTCGCCCGGGCCACGGAGATCGCCGGGTACACCCCGGCCGGGCACGCCCGGCGCGTGGCCGTCCTCAGCCGTGGGGTGGGGCGGGAGCTGGGGCTCGGCGAGCCGGAGCTGACCGTGCTGGAGTACGCGGCACTGATGCACGACATCGACCGGCTGAGCCTCGTCGACCCCGTGCCGGCCGGGGCCACCGCCGGGCTCCCGGTGACCGAGCAGCGCCGGATCGCGCTGTTGGGCGGCGCTGTCGTACGGCAGACCGGGGTGGACGCCGCGGTCGCCGTGGTGGTGGAGCGGCAGGCGGATCCGTACCGTGAGCAGCCGGTGGGCGCGCGGATCGTGCGGGTCGTGAACGCATACGAGGAGAAGGTCCGGGCAGCAGGGCCCGGAGGGCCGCTCAGGGCGCTGGAGGAACTGCGGCTGGGGACGGCCCGGGACTATCACCCGGAGGTGGTGGAATCGCTCGCGAGGGTACTGTCGAGAGACTGTCTGACCCTGCCCGCGGTGGGGTAACCCATGGGTAATGAGCGGCCTTACATCCGGTCGTGGTTGGATGCGAGGGAGAGGGTGTACCGGGGGCGACGGCCAGCCCACTCCGATGGAACTGGCAGGCGGGAACCGTAACTGGCAGGCGGGAATCGTGAGGATCTTCGGCAAGGGACGGCATCGGCCCTCCGCCTCTTGGCGGCAGGCCACCGATCGTGCGTTCACGCTGATCGGCGACGGTCGGTACGAGGACGCGGGCGCGTTGCTGACACGTGCCGCGGACCTGGAGCCGTGGCTGTCCGAGTCCTGGTTCAACCTCGCCCTGCTGCACAAGTTCCGGCATGACTGGGAGCAGGCGCGGGCGGCCGGTCTCAGGGCCGTCGCGCTGCTCGACCGCGAGACCGGCGCGCCCGACTGGTGGAATGTGGGCATCGCCGCGACCGCTCTGCAGGACTGGCCACTGGCCCGCCGCGCCTGGCAGGCGTACGGGCTGCGAGTGCCCGGAGGCGGCTCCCGGTCGAAGCCGGGGAGCGGCCCCGGCGACACCGGGGAGCCGGTGGGCATGGACCTCGGCAGCGCGGTCGTACGGCTCTCGCCGGAGGGCGAGGCCGAGGTCGTGTGGGGGCGGCGGCTCGATCCCGCGCGGATCGAGGTGCTCTCCATTCCGCTGCCGTCGTCCGGGCGGCGCTGGGGTGAGGTCGTCCTGCACGACGGGGTGCCGCACGGGGAGCGGACCACGGCCGTGGGGCACGCGTATCCGGTGTTCGACGAGATCGAGTTGTGGGCGCCGTCTCCGGTGCCGACGTGGGTGGTGCTGCTGGAGGCCGCGACCGAGGCGGACCGGGACGCGCTGGAGCGGCTCGCGGCGGACGCCGGGTTCGCGGCGGAGGACTGGTCGTCGTCGGTGCGGTTGTTGTGCCGGCTGTGCTCGGAGTCGCGGATGCCTTCGGACGAGGGCGACGGGGATCATCTCGATCCGCACGATCACAGTGAGCCGGGACATCCCGGGCCGCTGGGGCATGTGACGGACGGGCAGTTGTGGGCGCCGGAGCGGGAGTGCGGGATCGCCGCGCCGGCTTCGTTGGTTCGGGGGTTGTTGGACGGGTGGGTCGCCGACAGCCCTGATTCCAGGGATTGGCGGGATCTGGAAGAGGTTTGTTAGCGGTCGTTCGGCTGCGGGCTGTGTGGCTGGTCGCGCCCGCGCGGTGGAGCCGCGAGTGTCACAGCCCCGCACCCCTGCAGGGGCGGTGCCCGTACCCTGTATCAGCAGCTTCACACCCTGTTTTTCTGAGGAAGGCGTACGTCTGTCATGGCCCAGCAGGACACCGATCAGCAGCACGCGGGCGTGCTCCCCGTCGATGACGAGGGGTTCGTCGTCGACACGGAGGACTGCGAGGAGCGTGAGCAGGCGTATCGGGAGCGTGGCACGTCGCTGCCGATCACCGTGGTCGGGAACCCGGTGCTGCACAAGGAGTGCAAGGACGTCACGGAGTTCGGCGACGAACTGGCGAAGCTGGTGGACGACATGTTCGCCAGCCAGCGCACGGCGGAGGGCGTGGGCCTGGCCGCGAATCAGGTCGGCGTCGATCTGAAGGTGTTCGTGTACGACTGCCCGGACGACGAGGGCAAGCGGCACACCGGTGTGATCTGCAACCCCAAGCTGGTCGAACTGCCCGCCGAGACGCGCCGGTTGGACGACAGCAACGAGGGCTGCCTGTCGGTGCCGACCGCGTACATGCCGCTCGCCCGCCCCGACTACGCCGAGGTCACCGGGCAGGACGAGAAGGGCAACCCGATCAAGGTGCGTGGCACCGGCTACTTCGCGCGTTGTCTGCAGCACGAGACCGACCACCTGTACGGCTACCTGTACATCGACCGACTCTCCAAGCGCGACCGCAAGGACGCGCTGCGGCAGATGGCCGAGAGCGAGCCCCGGTACCCCGTGGTCGCGAACGACTGAGAACGGGGAACGGCGGCTGAGGCACGGGGCTTCGCCCGTGCCGGGGCCGCTGTCAGGCGACCTGCGGGCCCCGGAAGGTCCGGCGGTAGGCCTGCGGAGTCGTGCCCAGTGACCGTACGAACTGATGGCGCAGGGCGGCGGCGGTGCCGAAGCCGGTGCGCCAGGCGATCGCGTCCACCGTCTCGTCCGTCGCCTCCAGCAACCGCTGGGCCAGCAGTACCCGTTGGCGCAGGATCCAGCGGTACGGCGTGGTCCCGGTCTCCTGCTGGAAGCGGCGGGCGAACGTGCGCGGTGACATGTGCGCGCGGGCGGCGAGCTGCTCGACAGTGACCTCCTCGTCGAGGTGCTGCTCCATCCACGCGAGCACCTCGCCGACCGTGTCGCACTGCGAGCGGGGCAGCGGTCGGTCGATGTACTGCGCCTGGCCGCCGTCGCGGTGCGGCGGTACCACCATCCGCCGGGCGATCTTGTTGGCGACCTCCGGTCCCTGCTCCTTGCGGACGATGTGCAGACAGGCGTCGATGCCGGCCGCCGTGCCCGCCGAGGTGATCACCGGGTCCGCGTCCACGTACAGCACGTCCGGTTCGACCACCGCCCGCGGATACTGCCGGGCCAGCTCCTCGGCATGCCGCCAGTGCACCGCGCACGGCCGCCCGTCCAGCAGGCCTGCCGCGCCGAGTACGAACACCCCCGAGCACACGCTCAGCACCCGGGCGCCCCGGTCGGCGGCCCGGCGCAGCGCGTCCAGCAGCTCGGCCGGGTAGATCCGCCGCACATAGCTCTCGCCCGCCGGTACGACGACCAGGTCGGCCTCTTCGAGCCGGTCCAGGCCGTACGGCGTGGAGATCGTGAACCCGGCGTGCGTCCGCAGGGTCGGGCCCTCCGCCGACGTGACCGCGAAGTCGTACACCGGCAGACCCTCGTCGCTGCGGTCGAGGCCGAAGACCTCGCAGACGACACCCAGTTCGAAGGGATGCACGCCCTCCATGAGGACGGTGGCCACGTTCTTCAGCATGGTGTCAGTCTGCCTCGAAAGTGGCAGGAATTCGAGGGGGTGCGGCAGTCCTGCCACTGTTTGTAAGGAGTGTTCGGCGCGACAGTGGTGTCCATGGAAACGACACAGCTGCAAGGACTCATCGGAACACTGGCCGTTATCGGACTGCTCGCCCTGGTCGTGCTGCCCGCGATCGTCGGCGTCGTGCACGACTGGCGCGTCGACCGGCAGCTCAGGCGGGCGGAGGAGCGGCGGGCCTCGCACCGCATCGCCCGCGCCGCCTGATCGAATATCTGTACGCATCGGCCGACCCCCTGTGTAGCCTCTCCTCGACCCAAGGGGAGGATCATGAGACACAGAACGCGCCCCGCACACGGCCGGACCCTGGCCGTGGCGGGCGGGGCGGCGGCCCTGGTGCTGCTGGCGGCGACGGGGGCCCGCGCGGAGGGCAGGGGAGACGTCCGCGTCACCAAGACGGTCGTCAACGGCGGCAAGAACGTCATCGTCGGGACGTCGAAGACCATCAGGTTCCCGGTTGCCATCACAATCAAGGACAACTCGGGGGTGAAGGGGCTCACGCACGCCAGCACCTTCTACGCGTACAGCGCCGAAGGCGGCGGCTCCGCCGACTGGACCGACACGACCTGCAAGAAGAAGTCGTCAACCACATCGGTCTGCACGGCCACGATGTCGATCGTCCCGGCCTGGATCCCCGGCTACAGCGACACCGACAGCAACAAGGCCGCCGGTGTCTGGCAGGTCAACGCCACCGCCAAGGCGAACGACGGCGACTACTGGATCTCCGACAACATCGCCCGGTACAAGGTCAAGCGCGCCTCGACCCTCACCACGGTCGTCACGCCCGAGAAGGTCGCCAAGGGCGCGAAGGTCACCGTCACCGGCAAGCTGACCCGGGCCAACTGGGAGACCCTCAAGTACACCGGGTTCACCGGGCAGTCGGTCCAGCTGCAGTTCAAGAAGAAGGGCGCCGCCCGCTACACCACCGTCAAGACGGTGAAGACGGGCAGCGCCGGGAAGCTCAGCGCCAAGGTGACCGCCACGGCGGCGGGCAGCTGGCGCTGGTACTTCCCGGCACGACGACGACCGCGAGGGTCACGTCGGCCGGGGACGCGGTCACGCTCAAGTGACCTCGGCGCGGCCTAGAAGTCCTCGTCCAGGTCGACGGTGCCCTCCACCGCGACCTGGTACGCGGACGGACGCCGCTCGAAGAAGTTGGTCAGCTCCTGGACGCCCTGCAGCTCCATGAAGGAGAACGGGTTCTCGGAGCCGTAGACCGGCGCGAAGCCGAGGCGTGTGAGGCGCTGGTCGGCCACGCACTCCAGGTACTGCCGCATCGACTCGGTGTTCATGCCCGGCAGGCCGTCACCGCACAGGTCGCGGCCGAACTGCAGCTCGGCCTCGACGGCCTCCCTCAGCATGTCCGTGACCTGCTGCTGGAGCCGCTCGTCGAAGAGCTCCGGCTCCTCCTTGCGGACGGTGTCCACCACCTCGAAGGCGAAGGACATGTGCATCGTCTCGTCGCGGAACACCCAGTTGGTGCCCGTCGCCAGACCGTGCAGCAGGCCCCGGCTGCGGAACCAGTAGACGTACGCGAAGGCGCCGTAGAAGAACAGGCCCTCGATGCACGCGGCGAAGCAGATCAGGTTGAGCAGGAAGCGGCGGCGGTCCGCCTTGGACTCAAGGCGGTCCAGCTTCTCCACCGAGTCCATCCACTTGAAGCAGAACTCCGCCTTCTCGCGGATGGAGGGGATGTTCTCCACCGCCGCGAAGGCCGCCGTCCGGTCCTCCGGGTCGGGGAGGTAGGTGTCCAGGAGCGTCAGGTAGAACTGGACGTGCACAGCCTCCTCGAAGAGCTGACGGCTCAGGTAGAGCCGCGCCTCGGGGGAGTTGATGTGCTTGTAGAGCGTCAGCACGAGGTTGTTCGCCACGATCGAGTCGCCCGTCGCGAAGAACGCGACCAGCCGGCCGATCATGTGCTGCTCGCCCTCGGACAGCTTCGCCAGGTCGGAGACGTCCGAGTGGAGATCGACCTCCTCGACGGTCCAGGTGTTCTTGATCGCGTCCCGGTAGCGCTCGTAGAAGTCCGGGTAGCGCATGGGACGGAGAGTCAGCTCGAAGCCGGGGTCGAGAAGATTCTGGTTGCTGGGCATTACTGGCAGGCCTCGCAGGACTCGGGGTTTTCCAGGGAGCAGGCGACGGCATCCGGATCGGCCGCCTGCTGGACGGGGATGGTCTTCTCGGGCTGGGACGGGGTCTGCGCCTGGGCCTGGCCCTGGGCGGCGCGGGCGATGCGGGTCGCCGGGCGGGAGCGCAGGTAGTACGTGGTCTTCAGGCCCGACTTCCAGGCGTACGCGTACATCGAGGAGAGCTTGCCGATGGTCGGTGTCTCCAGGAACAGGTTCAGCGACTGGGACTGGTCCAGATACGGGGTGCGGGCGGCTGCCATGTCGATCAGGCCGCGCTGCGGGATCTCCCAGGCCGTGCGGTACAGCGCCCGTACGTCGGCCGGGATCCACGCGAAGTCCTGTACCGAGCCGCTTGAGTCACGCAGCGCCTCCCGGGTGCGGGCGTCCCAGACGCCCAGCTCCTTCAGGTCCTTCACCAGATACGAGTTGACCTGGAGGAACTCACCGGACAGCGTCTCGCGCTTGAACAGGTTGGACACCTGCGGCTCGATGCACTCGTACACACCGGCGATCGAGGCGATGGTGGCCGTCGGCGCGATGGCGAGGAGCAGCGAGTTGCGCATGCCCGTCGTCGCGACGCGCTCACGCAGGGCCGCCCAGCGCTTCGGCCAGGTGGACTCGACGCCGTAGTGGTCGGGGTGCAGCACACCACGGGCCGTGCGGGTCTTCTCCCAGGCCGGCAGCGGGCCGTTGCGCTCGGCGAGGTCGGCGGACGCCTCGTACGCGGCGAGCATGATGCGCTCGGCGATCCGCGTGGACAGTGCCTTCGCCTCGGGGGAGTCGAAGGGCAGGCGCAGTTGGAAGAAGACGTCCTGCAGGCCCATCGCGCCGAGGCCGACCGGGCGCCACTTGGCGTTGGATCGGCCCGCTTGCTCGGTCGGGTAGAAGTTGATGTCGACGACGCGGTCGAGGAAGGTGACGGCGGTGCGGACGGTCTCGTCCAGTCGCTGCCAGTCCATGTCGCCCGTCGCCCGGTCGACGAACGCGCCCAGGTTCACCGAACCCAGGTTGCAGACCGCCGTCTCGCCGTCGTCCGTGACCTCCAGGATCTCCGTGCAGAGGTTGGAGGAGTGGACGACATGGCCCGGCTCCGCCGTCTGGTTGGCCGTGCGGTTGGCCGCGTCCTTGAAGGTCATCCAGCCGTTGCCGGTCTGCGCCAGGGTGCGCATCATGCGGCCGTACAGGTCACGGGCCGGGATGGTCTTCTTCGCCAGGCCGTTCGCCTCCGCCTTGCGGTACGCGGCCTCGAACTCCTCGCCCCACAGGTCCACCAGCTCGGGCACGTCGGCCGGGGAGAACAGCGACCACCGCTCATCGGCGTTCACCCGGCGCATGAACTCGTCCGGGATCCAGTGCGCCAGGTTGAGGTTGTGCGTACGCCGGGCGTCCTCACCGGTGTTGTCGCGCAGCTCCAGGAACTCCTCGATGTCGGAGTGCCAGGTCTCCAGGTAGACCGCGGCCGCGCCCTTGCGCCGACCGCCCTGGTTCACGGCGGCGACCGAGGCGTCCAGCGTCTTCAGAAACGGCACGATGCCGTTGGAGTGCCCGTTGGTGCCCCGGATCAGCGAACCGCGCGAGCGGATACGGGAGTACGACAAACCGATGCCGCCGGCGTGCTTCGAGAGGCGGGCCACCTGGTGGTAGCGGTCGTAGATGGAGTCCAGCTCGTCCAGCGGGGAGTCGAGGAGGTAGCAGGACGACATCTGGGGGTGTCGCGTACCGGAGTTGAAGAGGGTGGGGGAGGAGGGCAGGTAGTCGAGGCGGCTCATGAGCCCGTAGAGCGCGGCGACTTCGTCGACGGCGCGAGGAGTGTCGTCCTCGGCGAGGCCGCTCGCCACCCGCAGCATGAAGTGCTGGGGCGTCTCGATGACCTGGCGGGTGAGGGGGTGCCGGAGCAGATAGCGGCTGTGCAGGGTGCGCAGGCCGAAGTAGCCGAAGCGGTCGTCGCCGGCCGGGTCGACCAAGGCGTCGAGACGCGCGGCGTGCACGCGCGTGAACTCCGCGGTGCGGTCGGCGACCAGGCCCTCCCGGTGGCCCACGGCGATGGACTCGGTGAACGTCGTGACACCCTGCGAGGCGGCCTCGGCGCGGATGCCGATGGCCAGCAGACGAGCGGCCAGTTTCGAGTAGGCGGGGTCCTCGGAGATGAGCCCCGCGGCCGCCTCGGTGGCCAGCTCGCGGAGCTCCGCGACCATTTCGGAGGAGGCCGCACGCGAGGACCGGCCGCGCAACGCGGCGGCGGCGACTCGGCCGGGGTCGGCGTCGGGGAGGTCGACGGTCAGCTCGGTCAGGGTCCGCAGCAACGCGGTACCGGGACCGTCGGTCTCCGTCGCCGGTTCGGCTGAAGCCAGGTCGGCTGAAACCAGGTCGGCTGAAACCGGGTCGGCTGAAACCGGGTCGGCTGGCGCGATGGTCACGTGGGGCTCTCCCTCGCTCGGCAAGGGGCCTTGCGGAGGGCGGGCAGCAGCACACGAGCGCACGGGGGCGTCGCGTCCACCGGCCCATTCCACGAGGCCCGGACGTCAGGCACCCGGACCGGACGGCCGGGCGCGCTGTCGGCAGGTGTTCGGACTGAACAGGCGTGCAAACGCACGCAAGTACACCGTTGCGGGACAGTTCCGGATTCGCACCGGATTCCCCTGCGGCGACAGCGAGCATGAGCATACATCTAGTGCCGGGTCGCGATGGCACCCCCATATGTTGTGTCGCATTCGGCTTCGCAGTGTGTCAGAGCGTCAACTCGTAGGTGATCAGCGTGATGTCGAATCGGTCGGGAAGGGGGTTCCAGTCGCGCTCTGGTGTGCGAGTGAAGCCCAGACGTTCGTAGATCCGATGGGCCGCGCGCATGGCCCGCTGGGTCGACAGCACGACGCGTACACAGCCGTCCACGGTCCGGGCGCGCTCCGCACAGGCCCGCACGAGGGCCTCGCCGACACCCCGCCCGCGCACTTCCGGAGCGACCGCGAGCATCCGTATCTCGGCCTCTCCCGTACGGGCGATGTCGGCCATGGGGCCGCCCGCCGGGACGAAGGTCACACCGCCGAGCACCCGGCCGTCCGCCACGGCCACGAGCACGTCGGCCTCGGCGGCCCGCTTCGCCACGTCCCGCAGCTCACCGAGGTACACATCGCTCTCCCCGAAGTCGAGCAGTCCGTCGCCGAGGTAGGCCTGCGCGGTGATTTCGCCGAGGGCGGCGTACTCGTCGGGGGCCACGTGCCTGATCGCGATGTCCATGCGTCGCAGTTTGCATCAGGGGCGACTTCGCGGGGCCGCGGTTTTCCACAGGGGCTGTCGTTTGTCGGATGATCGGATCTGGTCAGTCAACGGATGATCGGGTCTGGTCAGCCCACCGCCGGCCACTGCGGCAGCGTCGCCACGAAGTCCTTGCTGAAGTCGCGGGTACCCGGGCCCAGGGCGACTCGGCCGGTGGCACGGAGGCGGGCGGTCAGGGCGGGGGACTCGGAGTAGTAGACGCGCCGGGCGGCGGCCGGCACGAACACGGTCTGGCCGCGCGTGAGTTCGCTCGCGCACTCCACGACGACGGCCCCCTCGGCGGCCTCGACGAACGCCTCGTCCCCGCAGACCCCCACGGCCAGCGGATCGTGCAGCGGACAGGTGCCGTCTCCGCCATGGCGGGTGTAGGCGTCCATGTACGTGCGCATCAGCCGGGCGGCGAGCGCCGTGCCCGGACCCGCCGCCTCCAGCGCGGCGAGGTCGGCGGGGCGGAACAGCCAGCGGTGCGAGGCGTCCAGATCGACCATGGTGAACGGGATGCCGGAGGAGAGCACGATCTCGGCGGCGTCGGGGTCGGCCCAGATGTTGAACTCGGCGACCGGGGTGAAGTTCCCCGCCACCTGCGCGGCGCCGCCCATGAACACGAACTTCCCGACGCGGCGGGCGAAGTCCGGGTCCTCCAGCAGCGCGACGGCCACGTTCGTGAGCGGGCCCGTGGCGCACACCGTCAGCTCGCCCTCGTACTCCCGCGAGAGCCGGAGCAGCGCCTGCGCGGACGACTCCGTCGGGTGCGGTGCCGTCGCGTCGGGCAGTGTCTCGTTGCCGAGGCCTGCCGGGCCGTGGAAGGCGGACGCCTCCCGGTAGGGAAGGCGGGACAGGGGGCGGCCCGCGCCCCGGTGCACCGGGACGTCGCCGTCGATGCGGAGGGCGCGGGCCAGGCCGCGGGCGTTGGCGTAGGTGGCTTCGACGGGGAGGTTGCCGCCGACGGAGGTGTATGCCTTGAGGTCCCACAGGCCTGTGCCGAGCAGGTACTGCAGGGCCACGGCGTCGTCTATGCCGGGGTCGCTGTCCAGGAGGATCGGGGTGCGAGCGGTCACCTGGCCAGCGTAGCCGGGTGGGATTCGCCCCCGCCGCCCCTACCCATCCCCGTCCCCAGGGCTGTGCCCCTTCGACACCCTTGGGGGCCTGACAGCTCGGGGAGGACTGCGATCGGGCGGGTGAGGGTCGTACGTGGTTGATCGAGAAGTTCCCCCCGCCCCTAAAAACGGGGCGCGGGGAACTTCTCGGTGTCTCTAGTGGCTCGTCCCCGCCGTTGCCGGAGGAAGCTCCACCTGTACTCCCGCGTCGCCCGCGTCCGCCGTGTAGTCCTCCGGCTTGGTCTCGTCGATGCCGTCGGGGGCCTTGAATGCCCGCAGGGCGAAGGTGAGGACCACCGTGACCACGACGTTGAGGACGAAGGCCGTCAGACCGATGTAGCCGATCTCGCCGATTCCGGGGATCTCCGCCGAGGACCCGCCGAAGTGCTTCTGCGTGGGAGAGGCCACGCCGTACGCGGCGATCGTCCCGTACAGCATGCCGACCGCCCAGCCGGCGAGGAGGGCCCAGCGGTGGCACCAGCGGGTGAAGAGGCCGCCGACGAGGGCCGGGAAGGTCTGGAGGATCCAGATGCCGCCCAGGAGCTGGAAGTTGATGGCGACGGTCTTGTCCATGGTGAGGACGAAGGCCAGCGCGCCCACCTTCACCAGCAGGGACACCAGCTTGGAGACCTTGGTCTCCTGGGCGGGCGTGGCGTCCGGCTTGATGAAGTCCTTGTAGATGTTGCGGGTGAAGAGGTTCGCCGCCGCGATGGACATGATCGCCGCGGGGACCAGGGCGCCGATGCCGATGGCCGCGAAGGCGACGCCCGCGAACCAGTCGGGGAACATCGTCTCGAACAGCTGTGGGATCGCCAGCTGGCCGTTCTGCACCTGGATCCCGGCCGCGATCGCCATGAAGCCCAGCAGGGCCAGCAGCCCCAGCATCAGCGAGTACAACGGCAGGATCGTCGTGTTGCGGCGGATGACCTCGCGGCTCCTGGACGACAGCGTCGCCGTGATCGAGTGCGGGTACATGAAGAGCGCCAGCGCCGAGCCGAGGGCCAGCGTCGCGTACGTCCACTGGTTGGCGTCGCCGGGCACGAGCGCGCCGCGCGGCTTGTCCGTCGCCGGGTTGGTCTGGCTGTACGCCTCACCGGCCTTGGCGAAGATGTCGTCGAAGCCGCCGAGCTTGATCGGGATGTAGATGATCGCCACCGCGATGACGATGTAGATCAGGGTGTCCTTCACGAACGCGATCAGCGCGGGGGCCCGGAGGCCGGAGGAGTAGGTGTAGGCCGCCAGGACGCCGAACGCGATCAGCAGTGGCAGGTCCTTGATGAACCAGTTGGTGTCCTCGCCGCCGCCGACGCCCATCACGTCCAGGACGGCCTGGATGCCGACGAGCTGGAGCGCGATGTACGGCATGGTCGCGAGGATGCCGGTCAGGGCGACCGCCAGCGACAGGCCCTTCGAGCCGAAGCGGCCGCGTACGAAGTCCGAGGTCGTCACATAGCCGTGCTTGTGGGAGACCGACCACAGGCGGGGCAGGAACGTGAAGATCAGCGGGTAGACCAGGATCGTGTAGGGCACCGCGAAGAAGCCGGCCGCGCCCGCCGCGTAGATCGCCGCCGGTACGGCGACGAAGGTGTACGCCGTGTAGAGGTCGCCGCCGAGCAGGAACCAGGTGACCCAGGTGCCGAACGACCGGCCGCCGAGGCCCCATTCGTCGAGGCTGTCGTTCTCGGCCTTGCGCCATCGCGCGGCCAGGAAGCCCATGACCGTGACGGCCAGGAAGAAGAAGATGAAGACGGCGAGTGCCACGCCGTTCACGCCGTCCTTCACTTCGCGACACCCCCGCCCTCGGACTGCTGAGCCTTGCGGGCGCGCTGGTCACGCTGCCACAGGACGTACGCGGTGGCGGTGAGCGCGGTGGAGATGAACACCCAGGCCATCTGGTACCAGTAGAAGAAGGGGATGCCGATGAACGCCGGGTCCGTCTTGGCGTACGAGCCGACCCAGAGCATCGCCACGAACGGGGCGAGCAGGCACAGGGCGATGGCCACCCTGGCAGGTGTCACCACCGGTGGTCTCACTTCAGGCGCTTCTGACATGTCCCGGTTCCGTCCCCTCACTGATCACCACTGATCACCTGCTAACGCGCAGGAAATGTAAGGGACGGGTTCCGTCGTATGGAACCCCCTGTCCGGATAACGGATGCGGAGGTTGTGTGTTCAGCAGCAGCGGAACCCCTGCCGGGGGTCCGCTTCCTGTCGATCCGTCCGCATGCACTCGAACTCGCGCCGGGACGGCACCGGCGCGTCTAGGTCGTACGTGCGCACATGCTCCACATAACGGTCGTACGCCGACTCGTCGGTCAGCTCGCGTACCTACCAGCGCACCCCCCTGGCCGCCCTGACCGCCCTGCCCGGCACCGACCGCATCGCTCGCCGCCTTCTCCTTCTCCTCCTTGGTCGGGATCAGCCCGGCCGGGGCGACGATCTTCGACCGGACGTACTTGGCCTCGCTGAGCGTGGACAGCGCGGGGCGGCGTACATGCCGCACGCAGACCCGGCCGGCGTCCGCGATCACCACGATGATCAGCAGGGCGAGGACCGCCGACAGCACACCGTCGACCGTGGAGTTGGTGACGATGGTGCAGCGGCCGGCCACCAGCGCGAGCAGCAGGCCGACGCCGATCAGCGAGACCTCGGCGACCCGCCCCGGCCTCAGCGCGCGCAGGTAGAAGCCCATCAGCAGGGCGATCGGGACGGTCATCGCGACGGAGAAGGTGGACCCGCGGCGACTGCGCGAGGGCGTTGACGATGACCAGTGCCAGCACACCCCAGCAGGTGATCATGATGGCGAAGGCCGCGAGCAACGCGGCGGTGCCGCCGAACGGGCCGATCTCCTCTCGGGCCATCCGTTCGAGTGACCTGCCGTCCCTCCGCGTCGAGAGAACACACCACCATGTCCTGGACCGCGCCCGCGAATATGACGCCCGCGATGATCCGATCGTGCCGGGCAGATAGCCCGTCTGCGCCGCGAGCACGGCCCGACGAGCGGTCCCGCGCCCGCGATCGTCGCGAAGTGGTGGCCCAGCAGCACCCGGCGGTCGGTCGGAAGTCGATGCCGTTGTTCAGGCGTTCCGCCGGGGCGGCCCGGGTCCTGTCGACCTTCAGGACCTTGTACGCGATGAACCTGGCGTAGAAGCGGTAGGCGATCGCGTACGACCCCAGCGGGCGGCCACCATCCAGGCCGCCGACACGTTCTCGCCCCGAGCCGGCGCGAGCGCGGCCCACCCGGTCGCGGCGACCAGGGCGACGAGAGTCCAGATGACGATGGCTCGGACGTTCGCGGCACGCACAGCGGGGCCTCCCGTGTCCATGCAGCGACGCAGGGACCGTAGAGCAGGAGCGGCAGTTGCGCTACACCGCGTGCACCACCTGTGCCTCGCCTCGGGGAATCCCCGAGTGGTTCAGTCTTGCGGCCGCTTGAGCCTCGCCACGAACTTGTACCGGTCACCCCGGTACACCGACCGCACCCACTCCACCGGCTGCCCGTTTTTGTCCAGCGAGTGCCGGGAGAGCATCAGCATCGGCAGGCCCACGTCCGTGCCCAGCAGACCGGCCTCGCGCGGGGTGGCCAGCGAGGTCTCGATGGTCTCCTCGGCCTCGGCGAGGCGGACGTCGTACACCTCGGCCAGCGCGGTGTAGAGGGAGGTGTACTTGACCAGTGACCTGCGCAGGGCCGGGAAACGCTTGGCGCTCAGATGGGTCGTCTCGATCGCCATCGGCTCGCCGTTCGCCATGCGGAGGCGCTCGATGCGCAGGACCCGGCCGCCGGCGGTGATGTCGAGCTGCCCCGCCAGGGTGTCGTCGGCGGTGATGTAGCCGATGTCCAGCAGCTGGGAGGTGGGTTCGAGGCCCTGGGCGCGCATGTCCTCGGTGTACGAGGTGAGTTGCAGCGACTGGGAGACCTTCGGCTTGGCGACGAACGTGCCCTTGCCCTGGATGCGCTCCAGCCGCCCCTCGACGACCAGTTCCTGCAACGCCTGCCGCACGGTCGTGCGCGAGGTGTCGAACTCGGCGGCGAGGGTGCGCTCGGGCGGTACCGGCGTGCCGGGCGGCAGCGTCTCCGTCATGTCGAGCAGGTGCTTCTTCAGGCGGTAGTACTTGGGCACGCGTGCGGTACGGACGGTCGCCCCGTTCTCGTTCTCCGCACTGCTGACGTCGGTGCTCATGCTCCGCCTTCCCGGCTCCTCGTGGCGTGATCTCTCTGTATACCTTCGCAGGCCCCGCTGGTCTAGTCCACGGAGAGGTCACCGCTGGTCTACTCCAGGAACGCGCAGTGGTCTACCCGAAGAGTGTGGCTCAGGTGCGCGGTTTTCGCTGGCTTATTACATAAAGGTTCCTGCATATATAGGTCGCATAACAGCTGGTGAGAGGGGGTTCGAGCACCCTTGACACATCGAATGGTCTGAGCCAAGCTCCGGCGTACTGGTCTACACCATTGGTCCAGGTCCTGGCCCCATGGGCGGTACGTCTGTCACCGCGGGGAGCAGGGGGGTTTGTGGCATCCCTGAGCAATGGCATCCCTGAGGAGGGTGGCGTGAAGAGGAAGCTGACGACCGCGATCTGTGTCGCGGGCATGATGGTCTCCATCGCGGCGTGCGGGGGCGGCGAGAGCGAGAGCTCGGACACGGGGGCGGACACCAAGGAGCTGACGGTCTGGCTCACGGTGGACGCGCAGAACAACTGGCCGGAGCTGGTCAAGGCCGCCGACGCGGCGATCGAGAAGAAGCACCCCGGGATCACCATCACGCACGAGTACTACGGCTGGCCCGACAAGAACGCCAAGCTCGACGCCGTCCTCGCCACCGACAAGGCCCCCGACGTGGTCGAGATGGGCAACACGGAGATGCTCGCCTACATGGTCAAGGGCGCCTTCGCCCCCGTCGACGCGGCGAAGTTCGACAACTCCGGTGCCTGGCTGGACGGCCTCAAGGCCTCCGTCACCTACGAGGGCAAGACCTACGGCGTCCCGTACTACGCCGGTGGCCGCGTCGCCAACTGGCGCAAGGACGTCTTCGCCGCGGCGGGCGTCAAGTCCACGCCGAAGACGTACGAGGAACTCACCGCCGCCCTCGACAAGGTCCAGAAGAAGCAGGGCGACAAGTTCAGCGCCTGGTACCAGCCCACCCGCGACTGGTACGCGGCCATGTCCTTCGTCTACGACGCCGGCGGCTCCATAGCCGTCGAGTCGGGCGGCAAGTGGAAGGCCAACCTCTCCTCGCCCGAGTCCATCGAGGGGCTCAACGAGTTCAAGAACGTCGTCGACAAGTACATGCACGGCGACAAGACCAAGGACGAGTCCGACCGTTACATCGTCTACGGCCAGGGCAAGTCCGGCATGATCTTCGCCCCCGCCTGGGAGGGCGCGACCGCCGCGGCCAAGGAGAACGACAAGACCGGCAAGCTCGAGGGCAACGTCGAGAACTTCGTGATGCCCGGCCCGTCCGGCAAGAACCTCCCCGTCTTCCTCGGCGGCTCCGACCTCGCCGTCCCGGTGAAGTCCGACGCGCAGACCGTCGCCGCTGAGTGGATCAACGCCTTCACCGGCCCCGCCGGACAGAAGGGCCTGATCGAGAAGGGCAACCTGCCCAACAACAAGACCGACCTCGCCACCCTGAAGGACGACCCGGCGACGGCGGTCCCGGCCACCGCGGCCGAGTCCAACTGGTTCGTCCCGATGGCCCCCGGCTGGGGCCAGGTCGAGAAGGCGCAGATCCTGCAGGCCATGCTGCAGTCCATCGGCACAGGCAAGCAGTCGGTCGAGGAGGCCGCGAAGGAAGCGGACGCCGAGATCGACAAGGTCATCAACAACGAGTGACGGTGACCTGCGGCCGGGCCTGGCCGAAGGGGCCGGGCCCGGCCGGGGGTGCCACAGAGGCCGGCTGGTGGGTGACATGAGTCCGGCCGGTGGGTGATGTACGAAAGTGCCGCGATGGGGTGTCGGGTCGGTGCCGGTGCGTCGTGGCCGGTCGCGCAGTTCCCCGCGCCCCTACGGGGGCATCGGGGCGCTGCCCGCCCCTCTTTATCTGCTTAGGAGCGCGCGATGAGTGCCGCAGACACGACTGCCCCTGCGAAGGTGCCGCCCGCGCGGCCGGCGCCGCCGCCGTCGCCGCCGGTGGTTACCGGGAGTTCGGCCAAACGTTTGGCAGGCGGAGCAGCTGTTCCCTGGGCCCTCCTGGCCCCCTGCCTGCTGATTCTCGCCGTCGTTCTCGGCTATCCACTGGTCCGGCTTGTCACCCTGTCCTTCCAGGAGTTCGGGCAGTCCCAGCTGTGGGGATTCAAGCCCGCCGAGTCGGTCGGCTTCGACAACTTCTCCAAGGTGCTGGGTGACAGCGAGTTCTGGACGGTCGTCGTCCGGACCATCGTCTTCGCCGCCGCCTGCGTCATCTTCACGATGGTCATCGGCATGGCGATCGCCCTGCTGCTCCAGCGGGTCTCCGGCTGGGTGAAGACGCTCATCAACATCGCGCTCGTGGCGAGTTGGGGCATGCCCATCATCGTCGCCACCACCGTTTTCAAGTGGCTCTTCGACTCCGACTACGGCATCTTCAACGCGCTCCTCAGCAAGCTCCCCGGCGTCGACATGATCGGCCACAACTGGTTCGCCAGCGGCCCCGAGGGCCTCGCCGTCATCACGCTCCTCGTGGTGTGGGGCGCGGTGCCGTTCGTCGTCATCACCCTCAGCGCCGGACTCACCCAGGTCCCCAAGGAGTTGGAGGAGGCCGCCCGACTCGACGGCGCCGGCGCGTGGGGCGTGTTCCGCTACGTCACGCTCCCCATCCTCAAGCCGATCATCGTGATGCTCACGACCCTCTCCGTCATCTGGGACATGGGCGTCTTCCCGCAGGTCTTCGTGATGCGCAACGGCCACCCGGAGGCCGATTTCCAGTTGCTCACCACCTACTCGTACGACAAGGCGTTCGTGGTCAACGACTACGCGCAGGGCTCGGCGATCGCACTCCTCACCGTGCTGTTGCTGCTCGGCGTGATCGGCGTCTACATGCGCCAGATGCTGAAGATCGGAGAGGTCGAATGAGTACTGCCACTGTCTCCGGTCCTCGGAAGTCCAAGCTCGGCTGGAACCTCCTCGGCCTGTTCGTCTTCGTCACCGCGGGCTTCCCCGTCTACTGGATGCTGAACACGGCGTTCAAGCCGGCCAAGGACGCGATCGACCCCGATCCCAGCCTGCTGCCCACGTCGATCACCTTCGCCAACTTCGGCCGGGCGCTGGACATCGCCGACTTCTGGGGCCCGGTCGGCCGCAGCCTCGTCGTCTCCCTCACGGTCGTCGTGATCGGCGTCGTCGTCGGCATGCTGGCCGCCCTCGCCATCTCCCGCTTCGCCTTCCGCGGCCGGAAGGTGGTCATCGTCGGCATCCTGGCGGTGCAGATGGTCCCGCTGGTCGCGATGATCATCCCGGTCTTCCTGCTCCTGAACGACCTCGGCCAGTACGACCGCCTGACCGGCCTGATCATCACCTACCTGACTTTCATCCTCCCGTTCACCGTGTGGACCCTGCGCGGCTTCATCGTCAACATCCCGCGCGAACTGGAGGAGGCGGCCATGGTCGACGGCTGCTCCCGCACCACCGCCTTCATCCGCGTGGTGTTCCCACTGCTCGCGCCGGGCATGGTGGCGACCTCGGTCTACGGCTTCATCCAGGCGTGGAACGAGTACCTGTACGCCCTGATGCTGATGAGCCAGCAGAACCAGACCGCGACCGTCTGGCTCGGCAACTTCACCACCAAGCACGGCACCGAATACGCCCCGATGATGGCCGGCTCCACCATGATGGCCGTGCCGATCGTCGTCCTCTTCCTCCTCGTCCAGCGCAAGATGGCCGCGGGCCTCACCGCGGGCGCCGTGAAGGGATAACCACCCGATGACGACATTCGCCCCTGGCTCGCCCGGTTCCCCTTCCGGACAGGACGGTCTCGCGCGGGACGCGCTGACGGTCCTGCAGCCCGGCTTCACGGGAACCACCGCCCCCGACTGGCTGCTGCGCCGCCTCGGTGAGGGCCTCGCCTCCGTCGGCGTCTTCGGCCGCAACATCACCTCGCCCGGACAACTGTCCGCTCTCACCGACCGGTTGCGCGCGGAGCACGAGGACGTCCTGGTCGCGATCGACGAGGAGGGCGGCGACGTCACCCGTCTGGAGGTCCGCACCGGCTCCTCCTTCCCGGGCAACCACGCCCTGGGCGCGGTCGACGACGTGGACCTGACCAGGGAGGTCGCCTTCGCCCTGGGCCGCCGCCTGGCGGAGTGCGGCGTCAACTTCAACTGGGCCCCGTCGGCCGACGTGAACGCCAACCCGTCCAACCCCGTCATCGGCGTCCGCTCCTTCGGCGCCGACCCCGGCCTGGTCGCCCGCCACACGGCCGCCTATGTCACCGGCCTCCAGGCCGCGGGCGTCGCCGCCTGCACCAAGCACTTCCCGGGCCACGGCGACACCGCTGTCGACTCCCACCTCTCCCTGCCCCGCATCGACGCGGACCGCTCGCTCGTGGACTCCCGGGACCTGGCCCCCTTCCGCGCCGCCATCGCCGCCGGTTCGCGCGCGATGATGAGCGCCCACATCCTGGTCCCGGCCCTGGACCCCGACCTTCCGGCAACGTTGTCCCACGGCATCCTCACGGACCTCCTCCGCGGCGAACTCGGCTACGACGGCCTCATCGTCACCGACGGCATGGAGATGCAGGCCATCGCCGGCACCTACGGCATCGAACACGGCAGTGTCCTCGCCCTCGCCGCCGGCGCCGACGCCATCTGCGTCGGCGGCGGCCTCGCCGACGACGAGACCGTCCGCCGTCTCCGCGACGCCCTCATCACCGCCGTCCGCGACGGCGACCTCGAGGAAGAACGTCTGGCGGACGCGGCGAACCGGGTCCGGGCGCTGGCGAAGTGGACGCGATCGGCTGCAGGGGAAGCGGGAGACGGTGACGGGACGGGGCGCGAGGTCATCGGGGAGACCGGCGGCACCGGTGGGGGCGTCGGCCTCGTGGCTGCCCGCCGCGCCCTCACGGCGACCTGCGCGGAGCCCTACGAGCCGCCCACGCAGCCCCTCTACGTCGCGGCCTTCACCCCGGTGGCGAACATCGCCGTGGGCGACGAGACCCCCTGGGGCGTCGGCGCGGAACTGGCCCGCCTCCTCCCCGGCACCGAGACGGGCACCTTCGCGGGCGACAGCGCCGGTGCCTCGGCCCTGGCGGTCGCCGGCACCCGCCGTGTCGTCGCCGTCGTCCGCGACGAACACCGCCACCCCTGGATGACCACCGCCCTCGACACCCTCCTCACCACCCGCCCCGACACGATCGTCGTGGAGATGGGCATCCCCCAGTCCCCGCCCCGGGGCACCCTCCACATCGCGACCCACGGCGCGGCGAGGGTCTGCGGCAGGGCAGCGGCGGAGGTCATCGCGGGGGTGCGATAGGGGCCGGGGCGGTAGAGGGCAGGCTCTGGAAGAGGGCTCCGAGAAGCCGCCGGTACGGGGTGTGGGCAGGCGTTCCGCCGGGGCGTTGGGGGAGGGTGGGCGCACGCCACCCACAAGCCGCACCCGCCCGACAACCCGTAGCCCCACACAAGTAGGCGCCACAGCCCTTCTCACCGGGCCGTGGCGCCTACTCGCACTTCCAGTGGCCCTAAATCCCCTGCCAGTCAGGCTTGTTGCTGTACGTGTGCCGGAAGTAGTCCGCCAGCTTCAGCTTCGACGCGGCACCCTCGTCCACCACGACGGTCGCGTGGCGGTGGAGCTGCAACGCCGAGGCGGGGCACACCGCCGCCACAGGCCCCTCCACGGTCGCCGCGACGGCGTCCGCCTTGCCCTCGCCCGTGGCGAGCAGCACCAGGTGCCGGGCCTCCAGGATCGTGCCGATGCCCTGGGTGATGACGTGGTGCGGCACCTGCTCGATGTCGCCGTCGAAGAACCGCGCGTTGTCGATCCGCGTCTGCTCGGTCAGCGTCTTGATCCGCGTCCGGGAGGCGAGCGACGAGCACGGCTCGTTGAACCCGATGTGCCCGTCGGTCCCGATGCCGAGCAACTGCAGATCCACACCCCCCGCCTCGGCCAGCGTCCTGTCGTAGGCCTCGCACGCTCCCGCCACGTCCTCGGCGGTCCCGTCGGGCCCCATGAACGCGTCCAGGCCGAGCCCCAACGGCTCCAGCACCTCGCGCCGCAGCACCGAGCGGTACGACTCGGGGTGCTCGGCCGGCAGCCCCACGTACTCGTCGAGCTGCGCGACCCGCGCCCGCGAGGCGTCCACGGCACCGGAACGCACCTTCTCCGCCAGCGCCGTGTAGATGGGCAGCGGGGTCGACCCCGTGGCGACCCCGAGCAGCGCCGCGGGCTTGCGCCGGAGCAGCGCCGCCATCGCCTCGGCTATGAGCTCGCCGCCCGCCTTGGCATCCGGAACGATGACAACTTCCACGCTGGGCCTGCCGATCTGGAAAGAGGGGACTCGACTGGTACTTGGAGGCTATGTGGTTTAGACCAATCTAGCAGAAGGGCCTTTGCGGAGGTCTGCCCGTCCTCTCCGGGGCCGAGCCTGCGTCTCCTGTGCCTCCCGAGTGGTCCAGGCTTCCTACGTCAGCGATCCTCCCGTTGCGTCCACCCAGCTCCCCGTGACCCACCGTCCCTCGTCCGACGCCAGGAACGCCACCACGTCCGCGATATCGGCAGGTGTCCCGATCCGGCCCAGCGCCGATACCCCCTCGGCCATGGCTCGGCCGGCCTCGGTCCCCAGGATCTCGGCGGTGTTGTCGGTCTCGACCAGGCCGGGCGCCACCGAGTTCACCGTGATGCCCCGGGGGCCCAGCACCTTCGACAGGTCCCGGGAGAGGAGATCCAACGCGCCCTTCGTCATCGCATAGGCCATGTTGTCCGGCATCGCCGCGGTGCGGGCGAGGCCCGACGAGATGTTGATGACCCTGCCGCCGTCGCGCAGGCGTCCCATGCCGTGCTTGAGGAGGAAAAACGGCGCCTTCACGTTCACCGCGAAGACTCGGTCGTACTCGGTCTCGCCGATCTCCTCCATCGGCCGGCTCGTTCCGATCCCCGCGTTGTTCACCAGGATGTCCAGCCCGTCCGCGTGCCGGTCGAACTCCTTCCACAGGGCCTCGGCGTCCCCGGGAAGCCCCAGCTCGACGCCGATCACGAAGGCGGAACCGCCCGCGGCGTCGATCGCGGCGGCCGTCTCCTTCGCTGCCGCCTCGTCGCGGCCGTAGTGCACCGCGACCCGGGCCCCGTCCCGCCCGAGCCGCTCGGCGATCCCCCGCCCGATGCCCCTGCTCGCCCCCGTGACCAGAGCCGTCCTGCCTGCGAGTACACCCATGTCGGCGCCCCCCTCGAATTATCTAGTGGTCGTTACAAAAAAGACCGTACAGCAGCGCGCCGACATTTCACTAGTGCCCGCTATAAAATCCATCCCATGGTGAGCAGACAGCGCGGCCGACCCCGCTCCTTCGACCGCGAGACCGCCCTGGAGAAGGCGATCATGGCGTTCTGGGAGCATGGCTACGAGGCCACCTCGGTCTCCGACCTCACCCGTGTCATGGGCATCGGCGCCCCGAGCCTGTACTCGGCGTTCGGCGACAAACAGTCCCTCTTCGAGGAGGTCGTGCGCGTGTATGGGACGCGCTACGGCTCCTTCGTCGAACGCGCCCTCGCCGAGGAGCCGACCGCCCGGGCCGCCGTGGAGCGGATCCTGCGCGAGGCCGCCGCCGAGTACACGGACCCGGACCACCCGCACGGCTGCCTGGTCGTCCACGCGGCGACCAACTGCACGAGCCCCGAGGTGGAGGAGTCCCTCCGGACCCGGCGCAACGCCGGCATCTCGTCTGTCGAGAGCCGTATAAGAGCGGGCATCGCGGCCGGTGAACTGGCTATGGACACCGACGCGGCCGCCCTGGCCCGGCACGCCGGAGTGGTCATCCAGGGCATGTCCCAGCAGGCCCGCGACGGGGCGACCAGGCAGGAGCTGGAGGCGGTCGCCGAACTCGCCATGGCGATCTGGCCCCGAGCCTGACGCGCCACGGGGCCGGTCGCGCGACCAGCCACGGCATTCCGGCCCGCGCCCAAGCGGAAGCGGGCTACTCTGCGTGTGAGCCGTCGGCAGATGTTGGACAATGGAACAACAACAAACATCCGCCAACGCATGGACACACGCAGTGGTCTAGTCAACAATGCGTGGTAGGGCATGTGATCGATCAGCGGCCACGGTCGCGGACCCATCGCACGCGAACGAAAAACAAGCCTCCGCTTTCCCCGCACAGGAAGGCGGACCGAGGACCCGGCGCTCTCTGCCCTGACTGCTCCGGATCCTCATCCTTCGGCCGACTGGGACCGCACACCCCACGGCCGATGTTGCTCCGGGCTGCGGTGCCGGGAGGGCTGAGGGTCCCTCTCAGGCGCCGCGGCCCGCGGGTGTTTCCCGGGGCCCTGCGGCAGCCGGTTCCAGCGCCCGTACCGGCGACGCCAACCGCCTTTTCCGGTCATGTCCGTACCGCCAGGTACGCTCGCACACGTGCCCTCCATGAACGAACTCGTCCGCCAGCACACCGCTCTCAGCGACTCCGACCTGGAGTGGTTGCATCTGCTGGTGTCGGAGTGGCAGCTGCTGTCCGACCTGTCCTTCGCCGACCTGGTCCTCTGGGTCCCCACGCGCGACGGCACGCGCTATGTCTCCGTGGCCCAGATGCGCCCCAACACCGGCCCCACCTCGTACCAGGACGACATGGTCGGCCACCTGGTCCCGCGCGGCCGCCGGCCCCTCCTCGACGTCGCCCACGACGAGGGCCGCATCGTTCGCGAGGGCGACCCCGAGTGGCGTGAGGAGGTGCCCGTACGGGTCGAGTCCATCCCCGTGCGCAGGGAGGGGCGCGTGCTCGGTGTCATCGCGCGCAACACCAATCTGCTGACCGTGCGGACCCCGAGCCGACTGGAGTTGACGTACCTCCAGAGCGCGTCCGACCTGGCGCAGATGATCGCCGCGGGCGCGTTCCCGTTCCCCGACCAGCAGGTCGACATGGACGCCTCGCCGCGCGTCGGCGACGGCCTGATCAGGCTCGACGCCGACGGCATCGTCCAGTACGCCTCTCCGAACGCCCTCTCCGCGTACCATCGCCTCGGCCTCGCCGCCGACCTCGTCGGCTGCCATCTCGGCCGTACGACCGCCGAACTCGCCCCCTCCCGGGGGCCGGTGGACGAGGCGCTTGCCAAGGTGGCGAGCGGGTGGGCGCCTCGCGAGTTCGAGATCGAGTCCATCGACGGGGTGATCCAGTTCCGCGCGATCCCCCTCAAACCCAAGGGCCCGCGCATCGGTTCGCTGGTGCTGCTGCGGGACGTGACAGAACTGCGGCGCCGCGAGCGCGAATTGATCACCAAGGACGCGACCATCCGGGAGATCCACCACCGGGTGAAGAACAACCTCCAGACCGTCGCCGCGCTGTTGCGCCTCCAGGCCCGGCGCATCGAGTCCGAGCGTGGCCGCGAGGCTCTCGAAGAGGCCGTACGACGGGTCGGGTCGATCGCGATCGTGCATGAGACGCTGTCCCAGAACCTGGACGAGCGGGTGGAGTTCGACGAGATCGCCGACCGGGTGCTCGCCATGGTCGCCGAGATCTCACCGGGCAAGGTCGCCGGCCGGCGGACCGGCCGCTTCGGCATCCTGGACGCGGAGGTCGCGACCCCGCTCTCCATGGTCCTCACCGAGATCCTGCAGAACGCCCTCGAGCACGGCTTCCGCGAGGGGGAGACCGGCACCGTCGAGGTCTCGGCCGTGCGCGGCGGCACCACCAAGGAGACCCGTCTCCTCGTCACCGTCCAGGACGACGGCGTCGGCCTGCCCGAGGGTTTCGACCCGCACCGTTCGGGCAACCTCGGCCTGCAGATCGTACGGACGCTGGTGGAGGGGGAGTTGAGCGGCACCTTCGACATGGTCGCGGCTCCCGAGCGCGGTACTCAGGTGATCCTCGACATCCCGGTGCGGGCACAGAAGTAGCGGGCTCGGGAGGAGTCGGCCGTGGGTACGGCGGATGCACCCCTCGTGGTCACCGCGACCGGCGTACGGAAAACAGCACCGCGAACAGCACCGAGCCCCGGACCATGATGTGGTCCGGGGCTCGGGCTCGTGGCTGGTTAAGCGCACCGGGGGTACTGCGCGCTGCGGCTCGGGGGCGGGAGAAGCGCACTCGCTGTGCGCGCCGCCAAGCTCAGGCTATTGCTGGGTGGGAGTCAGGCGGATGCCTGACGCGCCCTGTTGCGGGCGGCGCGGCGCTTCATGGCGCGGCGCTCGTCCTCGCTGAGACCACCCCAGACGCCGGAGTCCTGGCCGGACTCAAGCGCCCACTGCAGACACTGCTCGATAACCGGGCAGCGACGGCAGACAGCCTTGGCTTCCTCGATCTGCAGCAGCGCAGGACCGGTGTTGCCGATGGGGAAGAAGAGCTCGGGGTCTTCCTCGCGGCAAACGGCGTTGTGACGCCAGTCCATGGCTGCTACCTCTCCTTGGTATTACTTGCACGTTGCTTGTGAATGTGAACGCTTTCACGAATCCCTCAACAAGTGAAGGGCCGATCACCAGACGGACTGGTGTGGTCCTGTGGATTGAGGAGGGGTTCTGGCGCTCTCGTGAGCCGGTGTTGCGGGCTGTCCCGAGCGCCACGTAGAGACTCGCAAACCTCAGCGGCGGATACAACCCCTACCGGAAAGTTTTTTTTGATTCCTCGGTGTCGACTGTGTCACAGCCGTACTTCCATGGGGTGGATGCTGGCCTAAACGTTCGAGTGGAAGGACTTTTGCCCGTTCCGCTCACACAATCACACGCAGTGCACGGCGTACGCCTGTGAACGTCACGCTCGTACGCAGTCCGAGGTGGTCGCCGTCCATCTGGAGGGGGAGGGGGGCCTTCGAATGCAAGGTGAAGTCGGTCAGATCGTGCAGGGTGGTGGCGTGCTTGCCATGGGGTCCGCGCTCGGGGGACGAAGTGAGCAACTGTGTGCCATAACGGGCGAGCGCGGGCGTCGACATGCGGCTGAGACCGAGCACGTCGAGGCCCTTATCGAACGAGGCCTTAGGCGACGCGTACACCGGGCGATTGCCCAGAAACGTCCACGGGGACGTGTTGCAGACTATGGACAGCACAAGATCGGAAATCGGGTCCTGGCCGGGCTGTTCCAAAGTGATTGTGCCGAGTCTGCGGTGGGGCTCTTCCAGGAACTGCCGAAATGCCTGACGCAGGTAAAGAGCGTGTGTGGATTTCCGTCCGCGTTCCCGCTGTTGCTCGACCCGGCCGATCACACCCGCATCGAATCCGAGGCCGGCGCAGAACGTGAACCAGCGGGACGGCACCGCCTCGTCCTCCGTGCCCGGGGTGCCCGAGGCCATGCCCAGGCCGACTGTGCGCTCCCGGCTCTCGCGCAGGGCGTCGAGCAGGACGCCGGTCGCCTCCACGGCGTCGTTGGGCAGGCCCAGGGCGCGGGCGAAGACGTTGGTGGAGCCGCCGGGGACCACGGCGAGGCGGGGGAGGCGGTCGGGATCGGGGCCGTGGTACAGCAGGCCGTTGACGACCTCGTTGACCGTGCCGTCGCCGCCGAGCGCGACGACCAGTTCTATGTCGTCCTTGCCCTCGGCGGCCTGCCGGGCGAGGTCCCGGGCATGGCCCCTGTACTCGGTGGTGACCGCCTCGAGCTTCATCTCGCTCGCGAGGGCGTGGATCAGCACATCGCGCGTACGTGCGCTTGTGGTGGTTGCCGCCGGATTGACCACGAGAAGTGCACGCATGGGTTGCAGGGTACCTACTGGGTGGTACCCGGCCCATACCGAGGTGCGGATCAAGGGGAGATCGGGTAGTGACGATGAGCACGTGAGGGCGCGCGAAGGCGGTGTGCGTGCCGCGCGCCGGAGCGGATCGGCCCGCGTACGACGGGCGGATCGGGCCCGTGTACCGGGGTCGGGGCCGGCCAGGGGGTGACGGCTACCCTTCAGTTGTGAGCCCTGAGCAGAACCCCACGCCGGACACCTCCGCTGCCGAGACCCGCCCCGGGCGGCTGACCGCCGCGGCCGCACTGGCCGCGCTGGAAGGGGTGGCCCTGCTGGTGGGCGGCGGGGCCATGCTCGTCCTGGGCCTCACCGGCGACTCGGACGACCTGAGCACCGGCGTCACCGGGGGCATCACCCTCATCGCGCTGGCCCTGCTGCCGCTGATTGCCGCGCGCGGGCTGCTGTTGCGGCGGAGCTGGAGCCGGGGGCCCGCCGTCATCACCCAGATCATGGCGCTGCCGGTGGCCTACAACCTGCTGCGCGCCGACAGTGTGGCGATCCCGGCGGGGATCGTGCTGGCCGTGGTCGCCGTCGCCGCGCTGGTCCTGCTGATCAATCCCGCTACGACCCAGGCCCTCGGAATCGAGGGGCCGGGCCGGGCGGAGGAGACGAAGCGGTAGCCGGTCGCGAGACCGGCGTATCCGCTGCTCCACCTTCGCTGCTCGTACTCCTACTCCTCGACGAGCAGCTTCTCCCGCAGCTGTGCCAGGGTCCTCGCCAGCAGACGGGAGACGTGCATCTGGGAGATGCCGACCTCCTGGGCGATCTGCGACTGGGTCATGTTGCCGAAGAAACGCAGGAGCAGAATCCGCTTCTCCCGGGGCGGGAGATCTTCGAGCAGCGGCTTCAAAGATTCCCGGTACTCGACGCCCTCCAGTGCCTCGTCCTCCGCGCCGAGGGTGTCCGCGACGGCCGGTGACTCGTCGTCGGTGTCGGGGACGTCCAGGGAGAGCGTGGAGTACGCGTTGGCCGACTCCAGGCCCTCCAGAACCTCCTCCTCCGAGATGGCCAGCTTCACGGCCAGCTCGTGCACCGTCGGGGACCGGCCGTGCTGCTGGGACAGCTCGGCCGTGGCCGTGGTCAGTGCCAGCCGCAGCTCCTGCAGCCGGCGCGGCACCCGCACCGCCCAGCCCTTGTCGCGGAAGTGCCGCTTGATCTCACCGACGACCGTGGGGGTCGCGTACGTGGAGAACTCCACGCCGCGGTCCGGGTCGAAGCGGTCGACCGACTTGATCAGGCCGATGGTGGCGACCTGCGTCAGGTCGTCCAGCGGCTCACCGCGGTTGCGGAACCGGCGTGCGAGGTGCTCCACGAGCGGCAGATGCATCCGGACCAGCCGGTTGCGCAGCTCCGCGTACTCGGCACTGCCCTCCGGCAGGGCGCGCAGCTCTACGAACAGGGCTCGCGCCCCGCTGCGGTCCTGAGGGCTGTGCTGCGTGCTTCGCACGCTCTGCGCGCCCGCCTCGTCGTGTCGCTCGTGCTCGCTCATAGTCCCGCCCGCCGTCACCGTTCCCCCAGCTCTCGACTGTGCTCGAGCGGGGGAGGCCCCAGTCCGCCCTCGTGAGGACGTGGTGCTCCGTAGGGCACCCTCCGGATCCCGTTGCCCGTCGGAGAGCGCCTCGCGCTCCTCGTCTTCGGTCGGCTCCGCCCGCCGAGACGCTCCGGCCGCCGCCGAGGATTCGTCCTCCGGGTGCGGCCGGGCCTGCTCGGGGATGCCGTCGACGCCGTCCGCCAGATGCGCCGGTCCGCTCGGACCGCCGTCATCCTCCGCGGGAAGTTCCCGTGTGCCGCGTTCTTCGTCCCGCACCGGCCCGTCCCCGTTCCTCACGCCGGCCCGGGTCCCGCGCCGCGCTGTTTGTAGAGGCTGATCGAAACGGTTTTGTCGTCGGCCACCGCGGAGGAGACCTTGCCCGCCAGGGCCGACAGCACGGTCCAGGCGAAGGTGTCACGCGCGGGGGCGTGGCCGTCCGTGGTGGGGGCCGAGACGGTGACCTCCAGCGAATCGTCGATCAGACGGAAGACACAGCTGAGCACCGAGCCGGGCACGGCCTGCTGAAGCAGGATCGCGCAGGCCTCGTCGACCGCGATGCGCAGGTCCTCGATCTCGTCGAGGGTGAAGTCCAAACGGGCCGCGAGGCCGGCCGTCGCCGTACGCAGCACCGACAGGTAGGCACCCGCGGCCGGCAGCCGGACTTCCACGAAGTCCTGGGTCCCGGGCTCGCCTGCGATCTGGGACACCCTCACCTCCAAGGTGGTACAAGCTTTTTCGGGGGCCGAGGGTCGCCCCCCGGGGTAACGCGCTACGTGGTTCAGCGGTGACGCTATCGCGCTACCGAGTGCCGTGTCCTCGGGGTCCCGGGGACTCCACCCCATGCTGTCACTCATAGTAAGCCTATGAATACGCTCGGTGGCTAGAGGTCTGCGGGCCTCAAATAGGAAGAGCGCGCGCCGGGTTGACGTACCCAGGCGTCGGACTGCCGAACCTTGTCACACGAGTACGTCGACGTGTCACGGAGTGACATGGTTCCGTCGTGCGACGTCTCGGCTTCGGGGCGTCATACGAGTACATGGTCCACGAAGCACCAGCGCCAGGTCTCGCCGGCCTCGAACGTGCGCATGATGGGATGGCCGCTCTCCTTGTGGTGCTCGGTCGCGTGCCGCATCGGCGAGGAGTCGCAGCAGCCCACGTGCCCGCACTCCAGGCATATCCGCAACTGCACCGGATGGCTCCCGGCGGCCAGGCACTTCGGGCAGGTCTCGCTCAGAGGTTCGGGTTCGGGGTGCGGCAGCGCGTCCGCGTGCGTGCACTGTTTCATGATTGCCAGGTTACGACGGGTGCGAGGAACCTCGCGCGGAAACGAAGGCGGCGGAAGCGATGCACTTTTTGCCCTTGCTGTTGCTGGTCGCCGGGAGCGCGACGGTCGCCGGAGCCGCTCGGCGTACGCCGGTGCCCGCCCCGCTGCTGCTGGTGGCGGTGGGGCTCGCGGTGTCGTATCTGCCCGGAGTGCCACACTACGAGCTCGACCCCGAGATCGTTCTGCCGCTGATCCTGCCCCCGCTGCTGTACACGGCTGCCAGCGACAGTTCCTACCTCGACCTGCGGGCCCAACTGCGGCCCGTGGCGCTGCTGTCGGTCGGCTACGTGCTCTTCGCGACCCTCGCCGTCGGCTGGGCCGCGTACCTGATCGTGCCGGGCATGCCGCTGACCGCCGCGCTGGTGCTCGGCGCGGTGGTGGCGCCGCCGGACGCGGTCGCGGCGACGGCGATCGCCCGGCGGGTGGGGCTGCCGTCGCGGGTCACCACGATCCTGCAGGGTGAGTCCCTGGTGAACGACGCGACCGCGATCACCGCCTACCGGGTGGCCCTCGCAGCCACCGTCGGCGAGGGCGCGAGCTGGTCCGGCGGGACGGTCGACTTCCTGGTGGCGGCGGTCGGCGGCGTCGCGGTGGGCCTGCTGCTGATGGTGCCGATCCACTGGCTGCGCACGCACCTGAAGGAAGCGCTGCTCCAGAACACCCTCTCCCTGCTGATCCCCTTCGTCGCCTACGGGCTCGCCGAGTGGGTGCACGCCTCCGGGGTGCTCGCCGTGGTCGTCGTCGGCCTGTACCTCGGCCACCGCAACTGGCAGGTCGACTTCGCCACCCGCCTCCAGGAGGAGGCCGTCTGGAAGATGGTCGCCTTCCTGCTGGAATCCACCGTGTTCGCCCTCATCGGCCTCCAACTCCCGGTCGTCCTCGAAGGGCTGGGCGAGTACGAGGGGGTCAGCGCGTCCTGGTACGCCGTGGCCGTCTTCCTCGTCGTGGTCGCAACCCGGTTCGTGTGGGTGTATCCGGCGACCTTCCTGCCCCGGATGCTGTCGCGACGCATCCGGGAACGGGAGGACAACCCCACCTGGAAGGGGCCGTTCGTCATCGCCTGGGCCGGCATGCGGGGCGTCGTCTCGCTGGCCATCGCCTTCTCGATCCCGCTCACGGTGAACGGCGGGGACGACTTCCCCGAGCGGAACCTGATCCTCTTCCTGACCTTCACGACGGTCATCGGGACGCTCGTCATCCAAGGGTTGACCCTGCCGCCGCTGGTCCGGATTCTGAAGCTGCCGGGACGCGACCAGCAGGCCGAGACCCTAGCGGAGGCCAACGCCCAGGCCCAGGCGTCCCGGGCCGCCGAGGCCCGCCTCGACGAACTCCTCGCGAACGAGCGCAACGAACTGCCGCCACCGCTCGTCGACCGCCTCCGCACGGTCCTGGAACGGCGGCGCAACGCCGTCTGGGAGCGGCTCGGCGCGGTGAACCCGGTGACCGGGGAGAGCGTCGACGACACCTACAGCCGCCTCTCCCGGGAGATGATCGGCGCCGAACGCGAGGTCTTCGTGAAGCTGCGCGACGGCCGGTACATCGACGACGAGATGTTGCGCACGCTGCTGCGGAGGCTGGACCTGGAGGAGGCCGCGGTCTACCGGGAGGCGTCCTAGGACGGGCGCCCCGCGACGTCCTGGAACGGGCGGCCCGTGATCACCGCGGCGATCGTCGTCCCGTGCGGGAAGGCGCCTTCCGCTGTCAGGGCGACCAGTCCGTAGAGCAACTTGGCGACATATAGACGTTCCACGGGGAGGGAGTGGCGGGCCTCGAAGTCGGTGGCGAAGGCGTCCAGTTCGGGGGTGGTGCGGGCGTAGCCGCCGAAGTGGAAGCGGTCGTCGAGACGCCAGTCGCCGCGTGGGCCGCCGAAGGCCTGGTCCTGGAGCCGTCGTATCTCCTCTTCGAGGAAGCCGCCCTTGAGGACCGGGATTCCGAGAGCGCGCTGGTCGGGGGCCAGTCCGGCCGCCAGACCGGCGAGGGTGCCGCCGGTGCCGCAGGCGATGGCCACGACGTCGGTCCGGCCGCGCAGTTCCGCGCCGAGGTCCTGACAGCCGCGCACAGCGAGCACATTGCTGCCGCCCTCGGGGACGACATACGCGTCCTTGGTGTCGGCGGCGTGGAGGACGGCGGCCAGGGTGGCCGGGTCGGACTTGTGGCGATACATCGATCTGTCGATGAAGAGCAGCCGCATGCCGTCCGCAGTGCAGCGGGCCAGGGACGGGTTGAGGGGGCGATCGGCCAGTTCCTGGCCGCGGACCACCCCGATGGTGGGCACGCCAAGGAGGCGGCCCGCGGCGGCGGTGGCCCGCAGGTGGTTCGAGTACGCGCCGCCGAAGGTGAGCAGCGGGCGGCCGGCCGCCGCACGCAGGTTGGGGGCCAGCTTGCGCCACTTGTTGCCGACGAGCTGCGGGTGGATCAGGTCGTCGCGCTTGAGGAGCAGCCGGACACCGTGGCGGGCGAAGCGCTCGTCCACGACTTCCTGGAGGGGGGACGGCAGCCGGGGGTTCAGGGCGGCGGTGGGATCGGGGGCGGAGGGCTGGCCGGTCACGTGCCCATTGTCGGACACATGACCGGTCGGCGTGGGGTTCGCCCGCGATCGGGCCCCTACTTCAGGCGGGCCCGTACGCGGTCTCTCATATGGGCCATCGTGAAGCCCCGGGGGTCGACCTTGCCGGGCTGCCATTCGAGATGGCCGATGACGGACCGCTGGTTCCAGCCGTGGTGGCGGCAGACGGCGGCGGAGACCCGTTCGACGGCGTCGAGCTGGGCCTCCGGCCAGGGGTCCTCGCCGTCGCCGAGGTTCTCGCACTCGAAGCCGTAGAAGTGGCGGTTGCCGTCGGTGTTGGCCTCGTTGTCCAGCGGGAGTGCCTTCTCGGCGATCACCGCCCGCAGCACGTCGTCGTCGCCGAGACCGGCGTGGTTGGCGCGGCCGTAGCCGACGAGGTGGACACGGCCGTCCTTGGTGATGACGCCATGGCACAACGGGCCGGGCAGGCCCGAGTACCCGTCGCGGCAGATGCGCACGGTGCGTTCGCTGCCGGAGGTGACGGTGTGGTGGATCATCACGCCGTGGACGGGCCCCCACGGGCCCACGTGGTTGCGGTTGTGATGTTCCCAGTCGCCGACCTCGACGACCCGGACGCCCTCGTTCTTGAGGACGGTGAGAAACCTGCCCGCGGACATGGGTGGGGCCATGGCCGACTCCTTCGTGCTGTGCGACGGCCGCTGGTCGTGGCCGCCTCGTACGCAGGCTTGTACCCCCGACTCCCGGCGGGAGCCAGTTGTCGGTGGGACGTGCGAGTCGATCCGGTCAGATTCGGCGAGAGGCACAGGAACGGGTGAGGGCGCGAGTGGTCGACAAACTCCCCTGATATGCCCAGTCTTCTAAGATCCATTCCCGCTCTTTCGGGTAATACCACCGGCACGCTCCGTGATGCGAGGCTGGATCGCGAGATCGGTGACCGCGATATCAGTGCACACCCGGAGGGGAAATCCGTATGTCGGTAGGCGAAGAGGTTCGCTCGCAGCAGGACAAGCCGCAGCAGAGTCTCGGCACGGCCGCTGCCCGGAACCTGGCCACCACCACGAAGTCCACACCCCAGATGCAGGAGATCAGCTCGCGCTGGCTGCTGCGCACCCTGCCCTGGGTGAACGTGCAGGGTGGTACGTACCGGGTGAACAGGCGGCTCACCTACGCGGTCGGTGACGGCCGCGTCACCTTTGTGAAGACCGGCGACCGGGTGGCCGTCATCCCCGCGGAGCTCGGCGAACTGCCGGTCCTGCGGACTTACGAGGACATCGACGTGCTGGGTGAGCTGGCCCAGCGGTGCGAGCAGCGGGAGTTCGCGCCCGGTGACGTGCTGGCCGAGTTCGGCAGTCAGGCGGAGGAGGTGTTCCTGCTCGCGCACGGCAAGGTCGAGAAGATCGGGACCGGGCCCTATGGCGACGACGCGGTCCTCGGTGTGCTGGCCGACGGGGCCTACTTCGGCGACCAGTCCCTGCTCGACCCCGACGCGATCTGGGAGTACACGGCCCGCGCGGTCACCGCGTGCACGGTGCTCGTCCTGCCGCGTCAGGCCGTCGAGCAGCTCGCGGAGCGCGCCGAGACCCTGAGCGAGCACCTTCGGGAGCAGCGTGCGATCCCGTCGCAGCGCACCAACAAGTACGGCGAGAAGGAGATCGACCTCGCCGCCGGCCACAGCGGTGAGCCGGACATCCCGCACACCTTCGTCGACTACGAGGCAGCGCCGCGCGAGTACGAACTCAGCGTCGCCCAGACCGTACTGCGCATCCACACGCGCGTGGCCGACCTCTACAACCAGCCGATGAACCAGACCGAGCAGCAGATCAGGCTCACGGTCGAGGCGTTGAAGGAGCGCCAGGAGCACGAGCTCATCAACAACCGCGAGTTCGGCCTCCTCCACAACTGCGAGTACGAACAGCGGCTCCAGCCGCACGACGGTGTGCCCGGCCCGGACGACCTGGACGAACTGCTCTGCCGCCGACGGGGCACCAAGCTGTTGCTCGCCCACCCGCGCGCGATCTCCGCGTTCGGCCGCGAGCTGAACAAGCGCGGACTGGTCCCGGAGACCATCGACATCGCCGGCAACCGCATCCCCACCTGGCGCGGCGTACCGATCTACCCGTGCAACAAGATCCCGGTGACCGATGCCAGGACCACGTCGATCATCGCCATGCGTACCGGCGAGGACGACCAGGGCGTCATCGGTCTGCGGGCCGCGAGCATCCCGGACGAGATCGAGCCCAGCCTGTCCGTGCGCTTCATGGGCATCAACGAACAGGCGATCATCAAGTACCTCGTGACGGCCTACTACTCGGCCGCGGTCCTGGTCCCCGACGCGCTCGGCGTTCTGGAGAACGTCGAGATCGGCCGCTGGCGGTGACCTTGTCCGACCGGACGCCGTGTCCCCGCTGGTCAGGGCGGGGACACTCCGGGGGTACGCGCCCATCGGCAGCGGAACCGCCACCGTCCGCAGACTCTCCGAGGCGATCCCATGGGTGAGTTCATGACGGAGACGAAGCAGAGCCCCACCGAAACGCTGGACGGCGGCGGCGCGTTGAGCGGCGGCGCGTTGAGCGGCGACATCCCGGAAAGGCGGAGGCCCGTCCGGGTTGCCCCGGGCCCGGTCGAAGCGGGGGATCCGGCGGGGGCCGAGGAGCCGTCCGGGGCCGAGGAGCCTACGGGGGTGGTGGGCCCGGTACGGGTGGTGGAACCGGTACGGGTGGTGGAACCGGCGGGAGCTGTGGATTCGCCAGGGAAGGGACAATCGACGAGGTCCGGGAATCTGCCTGGGGACGGGGAAACGTCGAGGCCCGTGCATCCGCCGGGGAACGGGCCGTCGACGAGGCCTGCGGATCTGCCGGGTGTCGTGGATTTAGCAGGGGGCTTGGATCCGGATGGGGCCCTGAGCTCGGCGGGAGCCGCGGACCGAAAGCGGAGGAGCGCTCTGGGTTCGGAGGGAGCGGAGGATCCGAAGGGAGCCGGGGAGCCGGTGAGGGCTGTGTCTCCCGCCGGTGACCGGGGTTCGGTCGGTCGGGCGGGTGGGGCGAGCCGATTCGACGGGCAGGAGGCGGCGGGGATTCTGGAGCAGGCTCGGGTGTCCGTCGACCCCGAACTGCGCCGGGCCGTCGAGTCGTTGCCCGGTTCGATGCGCCGGGTCGCGCGCTACCACTTCGGCTGGGAGGACGCGGACGGCAACCCGGCCGCGGGGAACGCGGGCAAGGCGATACGCCCGGCGCTGGTCCTGGCCGCCGTCGCCGCGCTCGGCGGGCGCGAGTCCGCCGCCGTCCGGGCCGCCGCCGCGGTGGAGCTGGTGCACAACTTCACGCTGCTGCACGACGACGTGATGGACCGGGACACCACCCGCAGGCACCGGGCCACCGCGTGGACCGTGTTCGGTGTCCCCGACGCGATCCTCGCCGGGGACGCGCTGCAGGCCCTGGCTCAGCTGCTGCTCGCCGAGGACCCGCATCCGGCGTCGGCCGCGGCCTCCGCACGGCTCGCGTCCTGTGTCGTCGAACTGTGCGCGGGACAGCACACGGACACCGAGATGGAGGGGCGTCGGCCCGAGGAGGTCACCCTCGACGAGGTGCTGGCCATGGCCGAGGCGAAGACGGGCGCGCTGCTCGGCTGCGCCTGTGCGCTGGGGGCGCTGTACGCGGGCGCCGGTGAGGAGGACGTCGAGGCCCTGGACGCGTTCGGGCGGGAGGCCGGGCTCGCCTTCCAGCTCATCGACGACGTTATCGGTATCTGGGGGGACCCGAGCCGCACCGGCAAGCCGGCCGGGGCGGATCTCATGGTCCGCAAGAAGTCCCTCCCGGTGGTCGCCGCGCTCACCTCCGGCACCCCGGAGGCCGCCGAACTCGCCGAGCTGTACGGACTGCCGTACGAGGAGGGAGATCTGGAGCGTACGGCGCTCGTGGTGGAGCGGGCCGGCGGTCGCGACTGGGCACAGATCCAGGCCGCCGACCGTATGGCCCGGGCCATGCACGAACTCGCCCGTGCGGTCCCGGACCCGGAGTCGGCCGGTGGGCTCCTGGCGCTGGCCGAGTTCGTGACGCGTCGCAGCAGTTGAGGTGGGGCCGAGTGCCGGGTGATGCTCCGGAGGTGTTGGCGCCGTGCTGACCTGACCCTGCGCGGTACCGGTGCCTTCGGATGGTCGGCGGGTCCCGCACATCCCCACGGTGTGCGGGGCCCGCCGGTTTTTCGCCTCCGCCGCCCCTGTCCGTCCCATCCCAGGGGCTGTGCTGCTGTGCCCCTTCGCCCTCCTGGCGTCTGAGAGCTCGGGGATCGGGGTGTTCGGCGGGTGCGGGTTGTGCGTGGTTGCTCGCGCAGTTCCCCGCGCCCCTTTCGGGGCGGCGGGGTTCTGCTTGGCCGGAGTCAGTGCTCGGGGACGATCGTTTCCACGATGCGTTCCATCAGACCCTCGGGGGCCGTGACACCGGGGAGGGCGTCGTCGAGGACCTCCGGCAGGGTGAGGTGTTCGAGGAGCAGGCCCTGCATGGCCAGGTAGAGGACCATGACCGTCTCGTCGCCGCCGGGGAGGCCTGCCTCGCGGTGGAAGCGCATCCCGAACTCCAGTTCGCCGCGTACCGACTCGGTGTACGAGGTGTGCAGGGCCGGGCGGCGGGTGGCTTCGAGGCGCAGTTCGAGGTGGGCGAGGTAGCCGGTGCGGTCCCCGGTGACGCGGGCCAGCAGGTCGCGCATGAAGGCCATCACCAGGGTCCGGTCCTTCGGTGACTCGAGCAGGCCTTCGACCACGGCCGGGTCGGGGGTCAGACGTTCCTTGAGCCGGGCGTCGATCTGGTGGAGCAGGGAGTCACGGTCGGCGAAGTAGTTCGACGCGGTGCCCACCGGTACCCCGGCCTCGGCGTCCACCGCCCGGAACGTCAGCCCGCGAGCGCCCTCCCGCGCCAGCACCTCCACCGCCGCGTCCAGCAGAGCGGCCCTGCGCTCCGGGTTCCTGACCATCCGGGCTCCTTAACGCCTGGGTATTACCTAATACCTTGCAACCACTACGATTGAAGTACTATAACTGACGTGGTTGAGTGGTGGTCACCTGGTGATCCACCCGTCGGACGACGAAAAGAGACCGGTTTGCGCAAGCTCACGTACTTCATCGCCTGTTCGATCGACGGCTTCATCGGAGACCAGGACGGCGACGCGTCGTTCATGTACCCCTTCGTGGTGGGGGACTTCGCCGAGTACCTCAATACGGAGTACCCGGAAACCAGCCCGAGCCATGTGCGGCGCCTCATCGGCACCGACGGCCTGCCGAACAAGGAATACGACACGGTCATCCAGGGCCGCGCCAGCTACGACGTGGCGCTGAAGGCGGGCATCACCAGTCCGTACGCCCATCTGCGCGAGTACGTCGCCTCGCGCACGCTGAAGGAGTCGCCCGACCCGAACGTCGAGATCATCTCGGACGACCTGGTCGGCAAGGTCCGCGAGCTCAAGGCGGAGGAAGGCGAACTCGGCATCTACCTCTGCGGCGGCTCGGCCGTCGCGGGCGCCCTGATCGACGAGATCGACGAGCTGATCATCAAGACGTACCCGGTCGTGCAGGGCAGCGGCATGCCGATGTTCGGCTCCGGGTTCGCGATCTCCGACTTCACGCCTGACGAGGTGCGGAGCTTCGACAACGGGGTGCTGGTGCGGAAGTACAGCAGGAAGCGCTGACGGGCGGTCGCGGCGTACTCGAGCCGCCGCGCACTCGAGCCGGTCGCCGATTGCCGGGGTACGGCGGGGAGCGCCCCGCCCCCGACGGTCATACCCTGAGGGTATGGGCATCGACGAGCATGTCTGCCCGGTCTGCGGACAGCCTGTGGCCACGGTCGTACGGCGGCACAAGACGCTGGGCGCGTGGGTACCCGTATGGAGTCCGGGTCCGTGCAGGAATCACGAGTGTGCGGTGTACGTCGACGAGGCCGCGGAGGCCGCCGCGGAGAAGCCCCGGGCCGTGGCCCGGCGGACGCACGGGAGCCACGGTATGCACGGCGACCATGGCGCGCACCATGGCGAGGGCTGATGTGCAGACCCAGGTGACGCCCGAGGCGACGACTGAGGTGTCGGCCGAGGCGAAGACCGAAGAGAGACCGAAGAGAGACCGAAGCGAAGACCGAAGCGAAGACCGAAGTGAAGACCGAAGAGAAGACCTGACGGGCCTCGCCGGACACGTGGGTTCGTGGCTCCGGAGAGAACTCGGGGAAAGTCGCCCGGGTGTGTCGAGAAGTGTGGGGCGGCTCCGACGTCTCCTGTGAGAGCCGCCCGCCGCGGGTGGTTCGAACCGAGGAAGACGAAGGAGCGGACTCATGAAGTACCTGGTGATGGTCCTGGGCACGCAGGCGGACTACGAGGGCATGCGCGGCGAGGGATCCGAGCACTCCCCGGCCTGGACGCGGGAGCAGCTGCAGGCCATGTACGCCCACATGGGCGCGATCAACGACGATCTCGCCGAGACCGGAGAGATGATCGACGGGCAGGGGCTGGCCGAGCCGGCGCGGACCCGGTTCGTCACGGCCGACGCCGACGGCAAGCCGGTGATCACGGACGGGCCCTACCCGGAGACCAAGGAGCTGCTCGCCGGCTACTGGCTCCTGGACTGCGCGAGCCTGGACCGGGTCACGGAGATCGCGGCCCGCGTCGCCCAGTGCCCCGGCCCCGAGGGGCTCACGGAGTACCCCGTGGTCATCCGGCCGGTGCTGGACGGCGCGGGGGACATCTGAGCCGACCGGAGACGGCCGGACTCCGAGAGGTTCGGTAGGTCGGGATGAGCGAGGTCGAGGGCCTGTTGCGCCGGTGTGCGCCGCAGATCCTCGGCGCGCTTGTGCGGCGGTACGGGCATTTCTACGCCGCTGAGGACGCCGTGCAGGAGGCGTTGCTCGCGGCGGCCGGGCAGTGGCCGTCGAACGGGGTGCCGGAGAATCCGCGCGGGTGGCTGATCAAGGTGGCCTCGCGGCGGCTGACGGACGCGTTGCGCAGCGAGGAGGCGCGGCGGCTGCGGGAGGAGAGGGCGGCCGCGTTGACGCCGCGCGACGCGTCCGTGGCGCCGGAGCCGGGGGTGGACCGGGCGCCGAACGAGGACGACACCCTGACCCTGCTCTTCCTGTGCTGTCACCCCGAACTGTCGGTGCCCGCGCAGATCGCGCTGACGCTGCGGGCGGTCGGCGGGCTGACCACGGCCGAGATCGCGCGTGCGTGTCTGGTGCCCGAGCCGACGATGGGGCAGCGGATCAGTCGGGCCAAGCAGAAGGTACGGGGGGTGCGGTTCGGGCGGCCCGACAACTGGGAGGAGCGGCTGCCCGCCGTTCTGCAGATCCTGTATCTCGTGTTCAACGAGGGATACACGGCCACGTCCGGGGCGAGTCTGCAGCGGGCCGATCTGGCGGTCGAGGCGATCCGGTTGACGCGGACGGTGTATCGGCTGCTGCCCGCGGATCGTGAGGTGGCCGGGTTGTTGGCGCTGATGCTTCTCACCGATGCGCGGCGGGCCGCTCGGACGGACGCGCGGGGTGAGTTGGTGCCGCTCGACGAACAGGATCGGGGGCGGTGGGACAAGGAGGCCGTCGAGGAAGGGGTCGCTCTGGTGACTCGGGCGCTGGTGGGGGCGAGGGGGAGGGCGGGGCCGTATCAGGTGCGGGCGGCGATCGCAGCGGTGCACGACGAGGCCGACTCGTACGACGCCACGGACTGGCGGGAGATTCTCGGGCTGTACGACGTACTCGTGGAGCTGGTTCCCGGGCCGGTCGAGCGGCTGAATCGGGTGGTCGCGGTGGCCATGGTGCGGGGGCCGCGGGCGGGCCTCGCCGAGTTGGAGGCGTTGGGGGAGGACGCGGCTGCGATCGGGCATCGGGTGGAGGCGGTTCGCGGCCATCTGCTGGAGCGGGCGGGAGAGGCGGAGGCTGCGCGGGCCGCGTACGAGTGGGCCGCGCGCCGGACGCTGAGTCTGCCTGAGCAGAGGTACCTGCTGACGCGGGCGGCTCGGCTGACGGGGTAGGGGGCCCGCACCAGCCTGCACCAGGCCCGCACCTTCTGACTCGGTGTCACCTCGTCCTCGGCGGCAACCCGCCCGTCTCCGGGTCTCGGCCCGTCAGGCAGTACGTGCCGCCCGCCGGGTCTCGCATCACCGCCCAGTGCGGGTGGTGGGCCACGGCGGTGGCGCCGAGGGTTTCGTGGTGGGCTCGGGTGGAGTCGATGTCGGCGCAGGCGAGGTCGAGGTGGGCGGAGGTGGGGCGGGGGCTGTCGAGACGTTGGAGGAGGATGCGGACGGGGAGACCGGCCGGTGGGCGCAGGACGTGGAACTCCGGGAGTGAGCCCGGGTGGGAGTCCCAGCCCGACAGGGCCGCCCAGAACGCGACCTCGCCCTCGAACTCGGCCGGTGCCACGTCCAGGCACACCTGGTCCAGCCGACTCCCGTCGACCACCGGCGGCCGCACGGCCTCCCCGTGCCACGGCACCGCGCAGAAGAGCTGCCCGGCGGGCGAGCGCAGCACCGCCCAGCCGTCGTTCGGGGCGACCACCTCGGCGCCGAGCCGGACCGCCCGGTCGACGAGTGCGGGGACGTCCTCGACGGCGAGATCCAGGTGAGCGCCGCCGTCACCGGACAGGACACCCTGCGCCTTCACGCACGCGTCGCCCGTCTCGGGCAGCAGGGTCACGAACTCACCCCGGTCGCCGCGAGGTTCGGACAGCTTGGTCGCCGTGACCGCCGTCCAGAAGGCACACCCTCGCTCGAACCCGGCCATCGGTCGGTCGACGAAGGCATACGTCCACCGAATCGCCCCGTCTGCCGCGACTCCGCCCGAACCCGCGTCCCCGCTGCCGTTCCCACGCACTCCACCCACAGCGCCGCTCCCTCTCGTACGGTCCGACCCTCACTGCGACTCGTACGGTCTCCCGCCGCCTCGCTCCACGCAACGCCGTTTCCGCCGGCCCGCCCACAGCCCGCTGGTCCGAGTCGGCTCACCCCCGGCGCTGCATGAAGCGCAGCATGTTGCCCGCCGGGTCGCGGAAGGCGCAGTCGCGGACGCCGTAGGGCTGGTCCGTGGGCTCTTGGAGGACGTCGGCGCCGGAGGCCTCGACGCGGGCGTAGAGGGCGTCGCAGTCGGTGGTGGTGAAGTTGACGCCGCGGAGGACGCCCTTGGCGAGGAGCGTGGCGATGGTCTCGCGGTCGGCCGGGGAGATGTCGGGGTCGGCGGCCGGGGGTTCCAGCACGATCTCGACGTCCGGCTGGAGAGGGGAGCCCACGGTGACCCAGCGCATGCCCTCGAAGCCCACGTCGCCGCGGACCTCCATGCCCAGCACATCGCGGTAGAAGGCGAGCGCCTTGTCGTGGTCGTCGACGGCGAGGAAGCACTGGGCGAGCTTCACATCCGGGGCCGGGAGTCTGTTCGCAGCGTTCGGATCGTTCGTAGCCATGTGCCCACGCTAGGTCCTGTCGTCACATTCCCGCCTGCCTCGCGACGCCCTGCACGCCCTCCATGTCTCAAGGGCGACGACAGGCCCTAGGGGGATTCGCCCGGTTCCGCCGTGCGTATGCGATGCCGGGTCGGCCGGGTCAGGCGCTTCGCCACGCATGCGGGGATCGCCGCGCTCTCCTCGTGCGAGCGCGCCCGGTACGCGCTCGGCGTCTCGCCGACCAGCTCCGTGAAGCGGGAGCTGAAGGAGCCCAGTGACGTACACCCCACGGCGATGCACACCTCGGTCACCGTCAGGTCGCCCCGGCGCAGCAACGCCTTGGCGCGCTCTATCCGGCGGGTCATGAGATAGCCGTACGGGGTCTCGCCGAAGGCCGCGCGGAAGCTGCGCTGGAAGTGGCCGGGGGACATCAGCGCGGTGTGGGCGAGAGCGGTCACGTCCAGCGGCTCGGCGTACTCGCGGTCCATGCGGTCCCGCGCCCGCCGCAGCCGCACCAGATCGTCCCGGTTCATGCCAACAGCATCGCACCGGCCACTGACAACGGGGAGAAGCCGAGGCGCAGGCCGGGCGCGGGTCGGTGGTGGCCGACGGCGGCCGGCGGTGGTGTCAGCCCTTCACCGCCGAGCTGGCCACCCCCTGCACGAACCACCGCTGGAAGAAGGCGAAGACGATCAGGACCGGCAGGACGAGGAGCACGCCGAAGGCGAGGATCTGGCCCCAGTCCGGGGGCTGCTGCCCCTGGAAGACGCTCATCTCCAGCGGCAGCGGACGTACGGACGGATCCGAGACCATGAGCACCGGCCACAGGAACGAACCCCACTGGGTGAGGAAGGTCAGGATCGCGACCGAGGCGAACGCCGGCTTCGACATCGGGACGATGATCGCGAAGAACGTGCGCCAAGGGCCCGCGCCGTCCAGCCGGGCCGCCTCCTCGATGCTCGGCGGGATCGAGCGGAAGAACGTGTGGAACTGGTAGACCGAGAAGGCGTTGGCGACGAAGGGGAGCGCCTGGATGAAGAGCGTGTTCCGCTGGTCGTTGAACATGTAGAACAGCGGCACGGCCACCGACTCGAACGGGACGAGCATCAGCAGCAGGACGAGGGTGAAGACGGCCTCCCGGCCCCGCCACTTCAGGCGCGAAAGTCCGTACGCCGCCATCGAGTTGACGAAGAGGCCACCGGTCACCACCACGAAGGCCACCAGCAGCGAGACGCCCATGAACTGCCAGAAGTACCCCGTGCTGTCGGAATTCAGGCTGTCCAGGACCGCCGAGTAGTTGTCGAAGGACAGATGGGTGGGGAGGAAACCGGACAGGCCGTTCAGCACCTCGTCGGACGGCTTGAGGCTGCCGAGGAGGAGGTAGAGGACGGGCAGCGTGAAGACGAACGCCAGGACGGAGAGGACGGCGTAGTCGAGGAAACGGCGCAGCGGGCCCTGGGAGAGGCCGACACTCGTACTCGTACTCATGATCAGTCCTCGTTGTCGGGCCGGACGAGGCGGCGCTGGATCAGGGTCAGGACGACGACGATCAGGAAGAAGACGACGGTGATCGCGGATGCCTGGCCGATGTTGTTCTGGTCGAAAGCGGTGGTGACGGCCTGGTACATCACCGTGCGGGCGGCGTCCTCGTCGAGCCCGCCGCCCTTGACCAGCACGTACACCTGGTCGAAGACCCGGAACGACAGCACCGACGTCAGCAGCGCGACGAAGACGAGGGTGCCCCGGATGCCGGGCAGGGTGACGTGCCGGAACTGCTGCCAACGGGAGGCCCGGTCGAGCTGGGCGGCCTCGTAGAGCTCGCCCGGGATCTGCTGGAGCCCGGCGAGCAGGATGACCATCTGGAAGCCGACGCCCTGCCAGACGGAGAGCATGATGATCGAGGCCATCGCCGTCAGCCCGTCGCCGAGCCAGTCGAACGCGCCCCAGTTGCCGAAACTCATCGCGTCCAGCGCCGAGTTGAGCATGCCCTGGTCGCTGCGGGCGAGGATCAGCCGCCAGATCACGGCGACCAGGGCCATCGGGAAGACGACCGGCATGAAGAAGAGTGACCGGAAAAGACCGATCGCCTTCAGCTTGCGGTTCAGCAGGATCGCCAGGCCGAGGGCGAGGCCCGTCTGGAGGGGTACGACGACCACGGCGAAGGTCAGGTTGTTCAGCAGCGCCCGCAGGAACGGGCCGGACAGGTCGGGGTCGGTGAACAGCCGCCGGTACTGCTCGATACCGAAGAAGGTGGGCTCCAGCGGGGAGCCGAGGCGCACGTTGTAGAAGGAGAGCACCACGGCGTAGCAGAAGGGGATGCCGACGAAGGCGATGAGCCCGGCGACGGCGGGAGTGGACATGAGCAGTCCGTGCAGCCACTCGCGGTTCCGGCGGGACGGCCGCCGGGCCTGTTCGCCGACAAGTGAGGCCTGCTGTCGGCCAGGGGCCGCCGCGGGCGCGGGTTCCACGGTTTTCACAGGTGGGTCCTCTTCCCGGTGGGGCGGGCGGCCACGGTGTGCGCGCCCGCCCCGGCCGATGGGTTCGACTGAACCCGATGGGTCCGATAGATCCGATGAGACCGATGAGACCGATGAGTCCGATGGGTCCGGCTGGGTGCGTTCCTACGGGATCTCGTAACCGGCGTTGTCCGAGAAGTCCCGGTCGATGGCGCGGGCGGCCTCGGACAGGGCGTCCTTCGGGTCGGCGCCGCCGTAGATCGAGTTGACGGCCTCGCTGAACTTCGCGGTCACCACGGGGTATCCGGCGGTCACCGGGCGGGTGACGGCGACGCAGGACTTGCCGATGTCGCTGTCGCCGCACGGCTTGGCGAGCTGGTCGGCGAAGAGCTGGAGCGGGCCGCCCTGCTTGTACAGCTCGCTGGAGGCAAGCGCGGACTTGGTGGCGGGCGGGGCGCCGTTGGCCTTCGTCATCGCGCCGACGTTGGTGTCATCGAGGAGGAAGTCCAGGAAGGCACCGGCGGCTTTGGCGTTCTTGGAGCTCGCGCCGACGCCCCAGGTCCACGAACCCTGGCCGGTCTTCGGGCCGTCACCGAAGTCGGGCAGCGGCAGTACGACCAGGTCGTCGCCGAGCGCCTCGCTGTAGGCGGGGTACATCCAGTGCCCGACCCAGCTCAGGGCGACCCGGCCCTTGGCGAAGGCGTTGCCGTCGGTGTTGGCGTCGGTGTACGTCTTCCAGGACTGGAAGGTCTTCATGGCCGACACCACGGCCGGGGTGTCGAGGGCCCCTTCCGCCTTGCCGTCCTTGAGCAGGGAGCCGCTGGCCGACCAGACGATCGGGGCGAAGCCGTAGGTGCCCCATTCGTTGGCGTAGCCGCTGCCCTCCTGGAGGTCGACGACCTTGCCGTCGGAGTCCTTCGCCTTGAGCGCCTTGAGTGCCGCGTCGAACTCGTCCGCCGTCCAGGCGTCGTCCACGCCCTTCGGGTACGTCACCCCGGCCGCGTCCAGCAGCTTCTTGCTGCCGTACATGCCGAGTCCGGAGTCGAACATGCCCAGGCCGTAGTGCTTGCCGTCGATCTCGCCCTGCGCCTTGCTCGCGTCGGTGGCGTTGCCGAGGGTCTTGGCGGAGACGTAGTCGTCGATCGGGGCGAGCTTCTTGGTGTAGACGAAGTTCGCCATGGTCGGGCCGTCGAACTCCAGTACGTCCGGCAGCTTGTCGGCGTCGGTCGCGGTGATCGTCTTGGTGTAGTCGGTCTCCGGTATCAGCTTCAGCTCGACCTTGACCTTGTCCTGCGAGGAGTTGAACGACTTCACCGCGCTCTGCAACGCCTCCGACTCGCTCTTCTGGCCCTGGTGGGCCCAGACGCTGATCGTCCCCTTACCGCTGCCGGCCTCGGCGGACGTGTCGCCCCCGCCGCCCCCGCCGCAGGCGGCCAGCGCCGCCAGGGGGAGGGCCAGGGCCAGTCCCGTACGGGCCGTGCGACGGAACCTTCTGCTGGTCGAGCTGCTGGTCGAGCTGCTGGTCGGGCTCATGGTGTGTGCCTCCGTGCGGGATGAGGGTGCGAAGTGCGGGGGGCTTTCGGGTAGCTCGAGAAAGGCGTCTGGGCTCTGACTGAGGCGGGTGGGGGGGGGTACGGCGGCCCGCCCGCGCGGGGCTTGACGAGGTCCGCGCGAGACCCTGCCGCAGTCCGCTCGGCGGTCTACTGCGGTCCGCGCGGGCGCGGCGGCGCGGTCGTCTCGCGCAGGACGAGCCGGATGGGCATCTGCACATGGCCGGGCTGTTCGGCGTCCGGCTCGTCCAGCTGCCGCAGCAGCAGCCGGGCGGCCTCCGCGCCCTGGCCGGCGACCGGCTGGGCAACGGTGGTCAGCCCGACCACATCGGCGAGTTCGTGGTCGTCGAAGCCGACCACGGACACGTCGTCCGGCACCCGAAGCCGATGCCGCCTGAGCGCGCGCAGGGCGCCCATCGCCATCTCGTCGGACTGGGCGAAGACGGCGGTCGGCGGCCGGGACACGGCCAGCAGCTCGGTCATCGCCCGCTCGCCGCCGTCGACGGTGTAGTCGCCGTCCGCCACCAGGGCCGGGTCGAGCTCGATCCCGGCCTCGGCGAGGACATGGAGATAGGCGGCGCGACGGTCTACGGGCGTGGTCCAGTGCAGCGGACCGCTGGCCCCGGAGATCATGCCGATCCGGCGGTGGCCGAGATTCACCAGATGCCGTACGGCACTCTCCGCGCCCGACCGGTCGTCGATGCCGACCACCGTGAAGCCGGGCCGCGCGCCCCCGACCGTCGAGGCCAGCGGCACCCCGAGCGAGCGCAGGGCGGCGGACTCGTCCTCGTCCGGGATCAGCAGCGACAGCACCGCGTCGACCCGCTTGCGCACCGGCAGTTTGGTGAAGAAACGCTTGCGTGCCTCGGGCGAACCCAGGTTGTACAGCAGCACGTCGTACCCGGCCGCGCTGAACACCTGCTCGGCGGCGTCCAGCACGGTGCCGAAGAACCAGCGGCCGATGTACGGGGCGACGACCCCGATCGTGTACGTGCGCCCGCTGGCCAGGCTGGACGCCGAGCGGGACGCCGTATAACCGAGTTGGGCGGCGACGGCCGCGATCTGGGTGCGCACCTCGTCCGAGACGCCCGGCAGGCCGCGCAGCGCGCGGGACACGGTGGACGCCGAGACCCCGGCGGCGCGGGCGACATCGGTGATGCTGACCGTCACGGCGGATTTCTCCCATCGGTTTCACGTCGGTGTGGTCTGTGGGGTGACGTGACCGTAAACCCGCCCTCCTTGTTGCGCAAGCGTTTGCGTTCAGTTTTACTTGCGCTGATTCTCAAGCGAGACCTTCCAGATTCATTGTCAGCGCACGCGTTTGGGCGCTCGAGCCGACAGGAACCGCGCATGCGATACGCCCCGCCCGGCCTCTGCGTGAACGACTTCGCCCTGCTCCGCGACGACGACGGCACTTACACCGTGCTGCATCTCCAGGGCCCCTGGACCGCCGAGTTCGACCATCTGCGGATGGAGACCTCCTACGGCAGGGCCACCTCCGCCGACCTGGTCGACTGGCGGCCCGAGGGCACCGCCTTCGGTACCGGTCTGCCCGACCGCTTCGACCAGCAGGCGGTCTGGACGATGCATCCGTTCCGCCACGCCACCGGCATGGCGATGTTCTACACGGGCGTGAGCGGACTGACGCCTGACGGCTGGCCGCTCCAGTCCGTGGGCCTGGCGTACTCCGACCGCACGGACGGCACTGGTTGGCGACGCCACGGCACGGGACCGGTCGTCGAGGCGGACCCCCGCTGGTACCGCACCGCCGACCGCATGGGCTGGCGCGACCCGTTCGTCGTCCGCGACGACGAGGGCGACGGCTGGGCGATGGTGATCTGCGCGAGCGACGGCTCCCTCCCCGTGGAGGTCAGCGGCTGCGTAGCCCTCGCGACCTCCCCCGACCTGGAGCACTGGACCGTCCACCCACCGCTGATCTCACCCGGCGACGTCGACGAACTCGAATGCCCGGTCCTGGAACGCCTCGACGACGGCACCTGGCTCCTCCTCGGCTCCATCGGCTCGACCCGGGGCTTCGAGGCGTGGACGGCGCCGCGCCTGCGCGGCCCGTGGACCCGCCGAGGCCAACTGGGCCCCACCGGCGCGTACGCCCCCCGCGTCATCCTCGCCCCCGACGGCTCCCGAGTCGTCCTGCACACCACCCCCCGCCGCGTCGGCCTCACCGACACCGGCGACCACTGCCGCGGCATGCTCGCCCAGCCCAAGTCCCTTGTGGTGGACGACGATTCGGCGCCCCACCTGGCCTGGTGGCCGGGCCTGGACGCCTGGCTCGACGCGGAGTCGGACGGCCCGACCCTCCACGCGGTCGGTGACATCGCCCTCTCCGGCCGCCCCGTGGAGGTCACCCTGCGCGCCGACGCCGACGCCGACGCCGACGCCGACGCCGACGCCGACGCCGACGCCGACGCCGACGCCGACGCCGACGCCGACGGCTCCGGCCGCCCCGCCCTCACTGTCGGCTGCGACGGCAAGAACCTCTGGATCACCGGCGCCGCCGGCACCCCCCTCGGCGAGACCGTCCTCCCCGAACCGGCCGCCGCCCTGCGCATCCTGACCGTCGGTGAGTACGTCGAGATCTACGCCGACGGCGTCTTCGCGCTGACGAGCCTGTGCTACTCCGGGCGACCCGTCCCCTGGACGGCGGTCACCGATGGCCGCACCCGGACCGTCCCCGTCCGCTCCCTCCGCCTCCCGGACCCCCACCGCGACGACGCCTCGGCGATCTGGCCGGGCCCGTGGCCGACCTGAGCCGGAAGGGAATCCCGGCACGGCCGGTGACGCGGGCGGTGAGCGGTGCGCCTTCTTCGTCGCTCCGCCGATGCTCGCGCCCCTGCCGGCCCACGGATCGCTCCAACTGGTGCCGGTGGTCGACGGATTCACGTTCGCGCTCTCGGCGGTGGCCATCCGTGCGGGACGCCCGGCGCCGACCGGTGGCCGGGCGGGGTCGTGGTCCGACCTCGCGGCCGGGCTGAAGGCGTACGGGCCGCCCCGACGCACTGGTGGTCATCGGCACGTTCGTGCTCGGGCTCGCCCTGGCAAACGGCTTTCTGCCGGTCGGTCCGGTCGCCGTCGTGGGGCATGGCGGAGAGTTGGGCCTGCTGCTGGGCGTCTCCAGGGTGGCCGAAGTGATCGGAGCACTGCCGCCGGCCCGACTGCCCATCCGCAGGCTCGCCCTGACGGTGGTACCGGCCTGGGCCCTGCCTCGGAAATCCGCGAGCCGCCGGGAGCGGAGCCCTACTCCCGTACGGAGCCCTATTCCGCGTCCGCGCCCGCTGGGAACGGTCACCTCCACCTCCGTCGCGGCCGCTCTCCTGGTCGCCACCGGACTGGCTTCGGGCCTCACCGACATCCCGCTGATCGCGCTCGTCCAACAGCGCGTCCCCGACCACCACCTGGCGAAGGCACCGGGCCTGGGGGAGGCCCGGGTCGCCGGCGCCGTGGCGGTCTCCCCCTTCGGGGCCCCGATCGCCAACTCGCTCATCGGAACCGAGGATGCCTCCTGCTCTCCGGTGCCGCCCTCGTCGCCCCGACCACGTACGACGGCCGCCCTCATCCTCGCCCGCGTCACCGCCAAGCAGCCGGAACACCCCTCGCCGGCGCCGCTCACGCGGGCGCCGGCGAAAGGTCGGTCGCCGACAACCGCACCTCGTGAGGTGAACGGGCGCACCTACGGGAGGGCCGGTACCGGCGCACGTACGGAAGGCCCCGAACACGACCGCACCCGGCCCGTCACACCGCCGTGCGGGACGGCGGCATACGGACCGGGTGCGGTCCTCCAGTACGTCAAGGACTCCGAGGACCCGTGGGACATCACCCGCCGGCTGCTGGAC
>NZ_JBHVDX010000030.1:0-64673 GCF_042802555.1 Streptomyces sp. NPDC057474
GCCGGGGACACCCGGCGGACCGTCGGCGCACGCGCTCAGACCTCCGGGCACCAGCTCCGCAACAGCCGGAAGAACTCCTCCTCGTTGCCCGCCAGCCCGGCCGCCGCCAGTGCCTGCTCCGCCTCGGCGAGCGCGGCGGGCGGCACCACGGGTGGCCGGCGTGACTCCCCGGGCCCGTCGAAGGCTGCTCGTACGGTCCCCAGCAGTCGCAGATAGGCCTGTACGGCGGCGCGCTCGCGGTCGGTCAGTACGGCGGTCGGCATCGAACGGCTCTCCCCTGGTCGGATCGGCGAAACTCCGTGCCCACCCCGGCATACGGGTGGCACACCCCCAGCTTGCCGTCCACCACTGACAATCCCGTTCCTCCGCACGCGGATGTCGCCCGAGGGCCAGGCGGCCACGCACCGAACACCGCGGGCACCGTACGGGACTTTCCCCCACCCCCTACCGGGGTGCAGCGCCCAGCACGGTCTCCCGCTCATGCTCCGTCAGCGGCGGTTCCGCAGGCGGGGGTTTGACGGGGCCGCGCAGCACCGCCAGGACGACCTCCGGTCTGACGAGGGCGCCGATCGGCTCGGTGAGGGTGACCACGCCGAGGTACGCCTTGAAGACCAGGGGCCGGCCGAGGGCGGTCCGGATCAGCCGCTCCACATAGCGGCCGAAGAGCCTCTGCACGGTGTTCGGCTGCTTGCCGATCGCCTCCGGGTAGCGGATGTCCGTGCCGGTGGCCAGATCCCAGGCGAGGGTCACCGGCACCGCCACGGCCTTCTGGATCCGGCGGGCGAGCCCCGGCGCCTTGAGGCCGTGCGCGGCGACCCGTTCGCGCAGCGCGAGGGCGCCCTGGGCGGCGACGGACATACCGTGGCCGTAGATCGGGTTGTACGTGGCGACCGAGTCGCCGATCGCGACGAAGCCGTCGGGCCAGTCGGACACCTTCTCGAAGAAGCGCCGCCGGTTGATCGTGCTGCGGGTGACCACGACGTCCGTCAGGGGCTCGGCGCGGGAGATCAGCTCGCCGACGACCGGGTGCCTGATGTTGCGGGCGAACTCCTCGAACTCCTCGGCCAGGGCCGTCGGTTGGCCCCCTCGGGTGCCCGACAGCGTCACCAGCCAGCGCCCGCCCTCGATCGGCACGAGGGTCGCGCTCCGCCCCGGCACCGGCTGCGACCCGTCCGGCTGCACATTGACCACCGGGTACTCCTCGGTGCCCGCGGGCGCCCGGAAGATCCGGCTGGCGTACACGAGCCCGGAGTCGACCTCGTCCATCGGCGCGGGCGCGACCCCGAGCGCGTCGAGCCACGCGCTGCCCCGCGAACCACGCCCGGCGGAGTCCACCACCAGATCGGCGGCGAGCACCTGCTCCTCACCCTCGGCGGGACGGACCCGTATCCCCGTCACCCGGGAGGCGTCGCCCTCCAGGCCCAGGATCTCGGTGCGGTCGAGGAGGGTGACCCTGGGGCCGGCGAGCAGCCGGGCGCGGACGACCGACTCCAGCAGATCGCGGCTGCACGCGATCATGAACTCCATCTCGGGCCAGCGCCGCACCCAGCCCTGGGCCGACAGGGAGACCAGACCGGTCGGCAGCGGGATGCGCCGGGCACCGGCCGCCAGCCAGGCGTCCGTGACCCCCGGCAGCAGCTCCTCCATCGCCCGGGCCCCGCCGGACCACAGCAGATGGGCGTGCCGGGCCTGGGGCACGCCCTTGCGGGGCCCAGGCCCCTCGGGCAGCGCGTCGCGTTCGACGACGGTGACCTCGGCGTGGTCGCGCAGCGCGGCGGCGGCCAGCAGGCCGGCCAGGCCCGCGCCGACGACGACGGCACGCCGGGGAGTCGTGACAGCGGTGTCGCGCGGGCGGCTAACGGGTTCGCTCATGGAAATCGCTCTCTGACCTGGTCGCGGCGGCCCATTCGCGGGCGGCCGCTACGACGGGTGACTGACGCAGGGCGATGGACATCCCTACGAGGTCACGGGGGTTCGCGGCGGGCGGGGCGGGGGCGTCGGCCGTGGCCGAGCTGATGACCCGGCCCTCCGGGTCGTCCGCCCTGGCCCGTACCGCGGCCGTCACCATCGCCGCGTCGGCCTCGGCCCGCGCCTGGACGGGCTCGGAACCCGCCGCGACGGCGGCGTCGTACGCCTTGGCCCGTACCTCGGAGTCGAAGTACGGGTACAGGCTGAGCATGCCGTCGTGGATGTCCGACTCCCGCTGCGTCATCTGGAGCCGGGCCGGCGCCCACCAGGAGATCCGCACGTCGTGGCTCGCCTGGGCCCAGACGGGACGCAACTCCCGCCACAGCGGGCCGAGTCGACGGTACATGGACCAGATGGTCCAGGAGTCGCCGAGGCGCTCTCCGGCCAGCGGCAGACAGAAGCCCAGCGCGCAGACCTGCGCGCCGACGGACGACAGCACGGGGGCGACGTACGTGCTCAGATAGTCCAGGTCGCCGCCCTGCCAACGGGTCACCACGGCGATCAGCTTGACCGCCGCGAACGGGACGTTGAGCAGGAAGCCGAACGCGATGATCAGCAGCCCTGCGCGCAGCCAGCCGCGCACCTGGAGCGCCCAGCGCCAGCACATGACGTTCATCGCCACGCCCGCGACGGTGAACCCGATCAGATAGAGCAGGATCATCTCGCGCAGGAACGGGCTGTTGGCGTAGTACGTGTCGAAGTCCCGCACGCGTTCCACCGGTGCCTCGCCGAGTACGAACAGCAGCACGATCGCCGCGCACACCGCGCCGTACCCGGCGATCCAGCGGCGCGAGAGCCGGCGTGTCGTCTCGGGCGGGCCGCCGCGCCAGTTGGTGATCAGCACCAGGCAGGAGCCACTGAAGGCGCTCAGCAGCAGGTAGACGAGCGCCGCCGAGACGTTCGTGACGCCGGTGGCGCGGTTGACCTCGGTGATCGTCGGCGGCGCGGCGAAGCAGAAGACGAGGGCGGCCAACGTCATCAGCGCGCACACGGACCTGATCAGGGGGTCGCCCCAGTTCCGCAGCAGCGCGGGCGTCTTCGAGGCGAGGGCGATCGTCATCGCGACGGCCGGAAGGTAGTAGCTGTACCCGTCCATGTTATCGGCGTCTCGGCGTCTCGGCGTCTCGGCGTTCCGGCCGCTCAGCCCTGCGGCCCGCGGTAGCCCAGCGAGGCACCGATGCGGCCGGCCAGGTGATCGCGGCGCACGGGCCCGCGCAGCGCCGAACCGGCGAGCCAGGTACGGCACTTGCTGGCCAGCAGTAGTCCGAAGCTCTCGGCGTCCTGCTCGTCCGTCAGGTCGAACCGGGTACGGGCGGCGACCTTCAGCACGGTCGCCCGCAGATCGGCGTCCTGGCTCAATAAACGCGCGGCGACCGCGGCACCCTCCACGTGCTGGCCGCAGTGCCCGGCCTGCATGTGCCACAGCTCGTGGCCGAGGATCACCAACTGGTGGTCGGGCGCGGTGCGTTCCTCGATGACGACCAGGTCCTGCTCGGCCATGTCCAGCCACAGCCCACTGGCCGTGCCCGGCGGGAAGGCGGCCGTGCGGTAGTTGACGGGGCGGCCGCGGCGTCTGCTCATGGCGTCGCACAGGGCGCCGTAGAGGTCGGCGGGGTCCGCCGGTGCCGGCAACGTGAGTTCGCCGACCAACTCGCCGCACAGACGGCGCATTTCCTTTCCGATGCCCACAGATCTCCCCCGGTCAGGATTCGGGCCGCTTGACGCTCTCCAGCAGCATGTCCAGCCACTCCGCCACCTTGTCGCGGTGCTGGTCGGTGGGCAGCTGCGCCGCCCGCCAGGCGATGGAGCGCACACCGTGGTTCTGCAGCAGCCGCTGCAACGGGTCGTCCGCGGCATCGGCCGCCGCGCGCTCACGGTCGGCGAGCTGCTGGAGAAGCTCCTGCTCGGTCCGCATCAGGGCGCTCGCCAGCGCCTCGGGATCCTCGGCGGTGAGGAAACCGGCGTGCACTCTGAAGAAGCGCTGGATGGCGTCGCAGTGCTCCATGGTGGGACGCCGGTCCCCGTTGATCAGGGCCCCCGCCTGCTGGCGCGACATACCGGCGCCGTCGGCGATCTCCTGCTGGGTGTACTTGCGGTTGTTGGGCTTGAGCCGGGTGCGTCGCAGCAGGTCCAGGCGCTGCAGAAAACGGGCCTGGACGTCCGGCTCACCCGCGCGCTGCCCGCTCAGCAGGGCCTTCACCACCGCCTCCGGCACACCCGACGCGACGGAGAGCCGTCGGGTGTCGAAGACCTCCGTGTGCCCCACGCGCAGCTTGTCCGCCAGCGCGGTGACACGGGCCACGACGGCCGGCAGCAGAACCGTCGCCGCGGCGTCCGGAACCTCGAAGCCATCCGTCACCGACAGATCTCCTACGTCTCTCTCAGGCCAATTTCGCGGTACTGCGGAATCCGTGGATCCAAGCCTGGCGCGAGACCCTGGTCCCGGCAAGTACACCGTGAACTGCGGGGAGACTAGCGGTTCGGTCGAACTCACATCCAGGTCTCGCCACAACTGTGGCGAGATTCAGCCGTCAACCGGCGTCGAATGCCACGATAGTTGACACGACTCCGCCCAGGGCAGGAGGATCAAGGCGCCGCGTGAAGGCCGCATAGGCAAGAGGGGTGACCTCCCGATGGCATATCAGGCAGGAGGGCAGTGGTCGGTACCGCGGCCCGTCCCCGATACTCTCGAAGCCCAGGAAGCACAGGCGTACCTCCAGGACTACGCCGCGCTGCTGGAGTCCGTGACGTTCCCGTCCGTCGTCCTCGACCACCGCTGGGACGTCGTCCTGGCCAACGCCGCGTTCCGGACGCTCTTCAACGGCGTGGGACCGCACCCGACGGCCATGCCGGGCGACAACTTCCTCCGCTTCGTGCTCTTCCACCCGGACGCCGCCACGGTCCTCGGTGACCACGAGTCCAGCTGGTGCCTGCCGATGCTCGCCCACTTCGCCGCCGCCGTGGAGCAGCACGCCCAGGACCGGGGCCTGCAGTCCATCCGCCGGGACATCGCCCAGGACCCCATCATGGACGCCGCCTACCGCCACGGCCTCCCGCACTGGATCCGCACGGTCGGCCCCGAGGCCGGCCGGCACGACGGCGCGGTACGCCCCCTGGTCCACCCGGACCCGCGCTGGGGCGCCACCCACTGCCGGGTCGTCGGCGAGACCCCCGACACCCTCCGTGACATGGGCTACCACCGTATGACTCTCGTCCTGCGCGAGGTGGGACGCCCGTCCGACCCCGCCCGCAGGACGCGCCGCCCCCGGCGAGCCACAGCGAGCCATCTGAGCGTGGTGCCCTCGCCCGAGAGGTGAGCCGCACCCCCTCCGGCGCCGCCGGCGTTCAGGTCGCCGACGGCGCCGGAGGTCAACCCCTGTCCAGGGGGACACCCCGCTTCGCCGCCTGGATCTGCTCGTACACATGCGTCCGCAGCTCCGCGAAGCGTGGGGCCACGCGGGTGTGCAGCTGGTCGCGTTCGGCGGGGAGATCGATCTTGAGCTGTTCCCGTACGACGGTGGGGGAGGCGGAGAGGATCAGGACGCGCTCACCGAGGTAGACGGCCTCGTCGATGTCGTGGGTGACGAAGAGGATCGTGATCCGGCGCTCGCGCCACAGACCCCGCACGAGGTCCTCCAGATCGGCCCGGGTCTGGGCGTCGACCGCCGCGAACGGCTCGTCCATCAGCAGCACGTCCGGCTCGTACGCCAGCGCGCGGGCGATGGCGACCCGCTGCTGCATACCGCCGGACAGCTGCCAGGGGTACGCGCCCGCCGCGTCGGAGAGACCGACCGAGGCGAGCGCGTCGTCGACCAGCTCCCGCCGCCGGGCCTTGCTCGACTTCTTCTGCTTGAGCGGGAGTTCGACGTTGTCACGGACCCGCATCCAGGGGAACAGACTGCGTCCGTACTCCTGGAAGACGACGGCCATGCCCGATGGCGGCCCGTCCACCGGCCGTCCCCCCAGGAGGACTTCACCGGCCGTCGGGTTCAGCAGCCCGGCCACGCACTTCAGCAGCGTCGTCTTCCCGCAGCCCGACGGGCCCACCAGACAGACCAGTTCGCCCGCGTCGACGGTAAAGGTGAGGTCCCGCACCGCCTCCACGTGGCGGCCGGAACCCTCGTAGACCTTCTTGAGGCCCGACACTTCAAGCACGGCGTGCATCGGCCGCTGCCCCTTCTCGAGTATCACTACGACCGCCGGGAGGACGCGCGCAGACCGTGGTACCAGCCGAGCACGCGTCGCTCGACCAGCCGGAAGACGACGGACAGCAGGAACCCGAGCAGACCGAGGACGAGGATGCCGGTCCACATGTCGGGGATCGCGAAACCGCGCTGGAACTGGACGATGGCGTACCCCAGTCCGTTGCTGGACGCGGTCATCTCGCTGATGACCATGAGGATGATGCCGATGGACAGCGCCTGCCGCAGCCCCGCGAAGATCTGCGGGCTCGCCGAGCGCAGGACGACGTTCCGCAGCCGGGCCGCGCCCGTGATGCCGTACGACCGGGCCGTCTCGGACATCACGGAATCCACCGCCCGTACGCCTTCGACCGTGTTGAGGAGGATCGGCCACACACAGCCGCTCGCGATGACGGCGATCTTCATCGTGTCGCCGATGCCCGCGAACAGCATGATGACCGGGACGAGAACGGGCGGCGGCACGGCCCGCAGGAACTCCAGGACCGGTTCGCAGACCGCCCGCACCCGGCGGTAGGAGCCGATGACCGTGCCGAGGGCGACGCCGATCACGGCCGCCGAGGCGTAGCCGGCGGACAGGCGCAGCAGGCTGGGCAGGACGTCGGTGCGCAGCCGCTCGGCCGTCCAGACGTCCGGGAAGGTGGTGAGGATCGTGCGCAGGGATGGCCAGTACACATCGGTGTTGTCGTCCGACGCGAGCCACCAGGCGGTGAACAGGACCAGCGGCAGGGTGATGACGAACAGCAGCCGGAGCAGCACGAGCCTCACACCGCCACCTCCCCGCGCACCGACTGGTGCCAGGCCAGCGCCCGCCGCTCCACCGTGCGGGCGCCCACGTTGATAAGCAGGCCCAGCAGTCCGGTGACCACCACCAGGGCGTACATCTCCGGGACGGCCTGCGAGGTCTGGGCGACCAGGATGCGTCGGCCCAACCCCGGTGCCCCGATGACGAGTTCGGCGGTCACGGTCAGGATGAGGGCCACGGCGGCGGCCAGCCGGACGCCCGTCATGACGTACGGCAGGGCGGTGGGCCACAGGAGGTACCGGACCCGCGCCCAGGTGCCGAAGCCGTAGGAGCGGGCGGTCTCCTCGGCTACCGGGTCGACGTCCTGGACGCCGTACAGGGTCTGGATCAGGATCTGCCAGAAGGACGCGTAGACCACCAGCAGGAGCACCGACCGCAACTCGGTGCCGTACAGGAGGACCGCGAGGGGGATCAGGGCGACTGAGGGGATCGGGCGCAGGAACTCGATCGTGGAGGACGTCGCCTCGCGCAGATACGGCACGACGGCGACGACGACTCCCGTCAGGATCCCGGCCGTCACGGCGATCAGGAGCCCGGCCGCCCAGCCGGTGAGCGTGTCCCCGAGCGCGGTCCAGAACGTGTCGTCGGCGAGCTCGGTGGCGAGGGCGTCGGCGACCCGGCTGACCGGCGGGAAGTACTCGTCCTCGATGAGGCCGAGCCGCGGGACCGCCTCCCACAGGGCGAGGAATCCCGCGAGCCCGGCCGCGCCGAGAGCCGCGTCGGCACCCCTCACGGCAGCAGCTTGTCCAGGTCCGGGGCCTTTTCGAACAGGCCGTCCTCTTGGCCCAGTTCGGCCAGCCGCTCGATGGAGGCACGGTCCGGCTCGGCGGGCCAGCGGGGCAGGACCACCGTCTCCAGCAGGTTCTCCGGGATCTTCGTGTACGTGGTGATGATCTCGCGTACCTCGTCCGGGTGTTCGTCGGCGTACGCGAGCGACTCGGCTGTGGCCTCCTGGAACTTCTTCACCAACTCCGGATTCTTCTCGGCGTATTGCTGGGAGGTGAAGTACATGGCCACGGTGAGGTACGGGGAGACGTCGACGAAGTTCGACGCCAACACGGTGCCGCCCTGGGACTTGATGGTGGCGAGCGCGGGCTCCACGACACAGGCCGCGTCGACCTGCCCCTTGGCGAGCGCGGCCGGCATCTGGTCGAACGGCATTTCCACGTACTCCACCTCGGAGGGGTCGCCGCCGGCCTTGCGGACCGACTCGTTGACCGAGGTGTCGCAGATGTTGCCGAGGGTGTTGGCCGCGACCTTCTTGCCCTCCAGGTCGCTGGCGGACTTCAGGGGGCTGCCCTTCCTCACGGCGATCTCCGCGAAGTCGGCGCCGGCCTTGCCGGTGGAGGCGACACCGTTCACCACGGCCTTGACCGGCACGTTCTTGGACTGGGCGACCAGCAGGGAGGTCATGTTGCTGAAGCCGAAGTCGAACTGGCCGGAGACGACACCGGGCACGATCGCCGCCCCGCCCTGGGCGAGCGTGGGCTCCAGTTCGAGCCCGCGCTTCTTGTAGAAGCCCTTCTTCTCGCCCAGGTACATGGGGGCGACGTCGATGATGGGGATGACGCCGAGCTTGAGCGTGGTGGTGCCGCCGGATGCCGAGTCACCGCCGTCCGACCCGGAGTCGGACGAACCGCAGGCTGTTGCGGCGACGAACAAGGTGCCGGCCGCGAGACCGATGAGCAGACGACGCATGACTCCCCCTGGTGGGAACGCTCTTCGACAGGCTGTGCGCACACCGCACAGAAGTGCTCAGCGGGAAGGTAGAACGCCGTTGGTCGCGGGTCAATGGCCTTGCCGTGCAAGGCCGTTGACAGTTGCAGAAGTGTGCTCCTAGCGTGCGCAGGGCGCACCATCGTGCGTACGGAGCGCACGCGCGGTGTTTTCGTACGTGCGGCTTCCGTGCGGACCCGTGCGGACCCCGTGCGGTTTCCGTGCGTCTTCCTGGAGGCGACGATGCCCGATCGTGCCCGGTTCGGCGGAGCCCGCGAACCGCATTTCGTCCGGTCCTTCGAGCGGGGCCTCGCGGTCATCCGGGCCTTCGACGCCGAGCATCCCGCGCTGACGCTGAGCGAGGTCGCCCGGACCTGCGAGCTGACCCGGGCGGCCGCCCGCCGCTTCCTGCTGACCCTCGTCGACCTCGGGTACGTCCACACCGACGGCCGGCTGTTCCGGCTGACCCCGCGCGTGCTCGAACTCGGCTACGCGTATCTGTCGGGCTTCACCCTCCCCGATCTCTCCGTGCCCCATCTGGAGCGACTGGTCGCGCAGGTCGGGGAGTCGTCCTCGCTGTGCGTCCTCGACGGCGACGACATCGTGTACGTGGCGAGGGTCAGCGCGGGCCGCATCATGGCGGCGACGATCAACGTGGGCACCCGTTTCCCGGCCCATGTCACCTCGGTCGGCCGGGTGATCCTCGCGCATCTGCCGGACGAGGAGATCGACGCCCGGCTCGCCCGCGCCGACCTCACGCACCTCACCCGGCGCACCCTCACCTCCGTCGACCAGCTCAGGACAGAGCTGCGCCGCGTACGCCGACAGGGGTACGCCGTCGTCGACCAGGAACTGGAGGAGGGGCTCAGATCGGTCGCCGCCCCGGTCCGGGACCGGGACGGCGAGGTGGTGGCCGGTGTGAACCTCCCCGTCCACGCCGGCCGCACCTCCGTGGAGTCGGTACGCCGCGACCTGCTGCCCCATCTGCTGGCCACGGTCGCCCGGATCGAAGCCGACCTGTGCGTGGCGGGGACGGCCACGGGCCGGGCGCGGGCCGTGGCCCCGTCGGCACCGGCCGGAGCGATGCCGGCACCGGCCGGAGCGATGCCGGCACCGGCCGGAGCGACGCCGGCACCGGCCGGAGCGACGCCGGCACCGGCCGGAGCCCCGTCGACACCGGCCGGAGCCCCGTCGACACCGGCCGGAGCCCCGTCGACACCGGCCGGAGCCCCGTCGACACCGGCCGGAGCGACGCCGCCACCGGCCGGACCGACGCCCCTACAGGTCGAGCACCAGCCGTGATCCCTGGCACCGGGACACACAGATGAGCATGGTCTCCCCGGCCTCGCGCTCCTCGTCGCTCAGCACCGAGTCCCGGTGGTCGGGGGTGCCCTCCAGGACGTCCGTCTCACAGGTCCCGCAGGTGCCCTCCGCGCAGGAGAACAGCACCTCGACCCCGGCGGCCCGCACGGTGTCGAGCACGGAGACCCCCACGGGCACCGTGACGGTCCTGCCCGTCCGCTCCAGTACGACCTCGAACTCGCTGTCCGGGCCCGTCTCCTGCTCCTTCGGCCGGAACCGCTCGACCCTGAGCGCCCTACCGGGGCACCGCTCCTCGACCGCGTCGAGCAGGGCGCCGGGCCCGCAGCAGTAGACGAGGGCGTCCTCGGGCAGGCCGTCCAGCACGGACCCGAGGTCGAGCAGCCCGGTCTCGTCCTGCGGGGCGACGGTGACCCGGTCCCCGTACGCGCCCAACTCCGCCTGGAACGCCATGGATTCACGGTTGCGCCCGCCGTACAGCAGGGACCACTCCGCGCCCGCCGCCTCGGCCGCGGCCAGCATCGGCAGGATGGGCGTGATGCCGATGCCGCCGGCCACGAACCGGTAGCGGGGCACCGGCTCCAGGGCGAAGTTGTTACGCGGCCCCCGCACGCGGACCTTGTCGCCCCGCGCCAACTCCGTGTGCACGTACGCCGATCCGCCGCGCCCGTCGGGCTCCCGCAGGACGCCGATCCGCCACACCTCGCGGTCCGCCGGGTCGCCGCACAGGGAGTACTGCCGCTCCAGCTCCGGCCCCAGCAGCACGTCGATGTGCGCCCCCGGCTCCCAGACCGGGAGTTCCTCGCCCAGCGGGTGCCGGAGGGTGAGGGCGAGCACGCCGTCGGCCGCGAACTCCCGGCTTTCGACGACGAGTTCGGCTTCGTGCGACGACGAAGGCGAGAGCGAGGGGGACGAGGTCATGAGCTGTTTCCTTGCGGCTCGTGTCCTTGGGGGTGGGCGAGCATCCACTCCCACATCTCGATGGGGTCCTGCGCGGTGTGCTCACGCCCGCAGTGACAGGTGCCGTGCAGGATGTCCGTGCCCGGCAGCCAGTCGATGCGGTAGACCTCTCCGGTCCGGAACGTGGGCGGTGTGCTCACTGGACCTTCTCCACCGGCTTCTCACCCTGCTCGACCAGCCGGGCGAGGATACGGCGGGCGGCCAGACCACCGGTGTCGATGTTGATGCTCAGCTCCTGGTAGCCGGTGCGCTCGCTGCCGAGCGTCTCCTGGAGCAGGTTCAGCGCGACGACGTCCTGCATGACGACCGTGTGGTTGTTGCCCTTGAGGAACTCGGTGACCTCGTCGCTCTCGGTCGCCCAGTCCCGGGAGACCATCCAGAAGTCGTACACCTTGCCGTCCGTCGACGGGGTGATCGCGTACGTGATCTCGGTGTGGAAGCCGTTCGGGTCGCTGCCGTCCGCCTCGGGGCGCACGCCCACGGGGGCGATCCGGCTGTGCAGCAGATACAGGCACGGGGCGAAGTACTCGATGTCCTGCCAGCGCGTGATCCGGCCCTCGATGCCGGTCGACTTCGCGTAGAACGGCGGGCACTCCGCGTCGTCCATGTGCCGGCTCACCCGCACGACGCCAGCGCCCTCGTCGACCTCGGTGGTGATCGGCGTCTCGGCGACCTCGGGGGTGCCGATGTAGCCGCCGTGCAGATAGGTCTCGTGGGACAGGTCGAGCAGGTTGTCGACCAGCAGGCCGTAGTCGGCGTCGATCGGCTCCATGCCGCGCACGGTGAGCCAGCCGGGGGAGGCCAGGTGCTTGGCGCGCGGGATGCTCTGCGGGTCGGCGAGCGCCGGGTCGCCTATCCACACCCAGATCAGCGAGTCCTGCTCGACCACGGGGTACGAGGCCACGCGCGCCGTCCGCGGGATCCGCTTCTGCCCCGGCACGTACACACAGGCGCCCGTCGTGTCGTACGTGAATCCGTGGTAGCCGCACACGATCCGGTCCCCGTCGAGCCCGCTCTCCGAGAGCGGGTACCGGCGGTGGACGCACCGGTCGTGCAGCGCCACCGGCGTCCCCTCTTCCTCCGTCCGGTAGAAGACGAGCGGCTCGCCCAGGATCGTCCGGCCGAGCAGCTCCCGCCCGACCTCTTCGGCGTATGCGGCGACGTACCACTGGTTCCTGGCGAAGGCGGTCATGTGCGGCATGGATCGGCTCCCGTCTCTCTTGGTGATGGCATCGTCGAGGACGCCTTCACAGGGCCGCAACGCTTCTTCCGCCTCACGGAAGGTGTTCGATGAAATAGCAGGTCAGCGACTCAGGGCCGGCTTAGCCGCCCGCCGTGGGGCGGGTAAATGGGCACGCCGAACACCCCGTAGCCCTTGATCAACACAGCGCCGCGGGGTGGCCGCGCAGGAGGCGAGGTCAGCTACCTGCGGTTTTGCCCGCGCCGGTTGGTGTTTACGCGTCAGAGGAGTCACGGGCGCGGCCCGCCGACCCCGGGTCGGGGCCGACGGGTGGTCGGTCAGAGCGTCCCCGCGACCTTGGCGTCCGCCGCGATCACGCCGCCTGTCGCCCGGTGCGTGTCCGGCACCTCGCGCAGGAGGACACGGACGCGATCCGCCGGGCAGCGACAGCAGACGTCGTGCGCGGTCCAGGACCGGCTCCTCGACCAGCTGCCCATCGACCGTGGTGAGCAGGTCACCGAAATCCAGGATCACCGACATCCAGGATCACCGACATCCAGGACGGCGCGAGCCCGGCGCAGTTCCTCCACCGTCGGGGCGAAGCCCTCGCTCCTGTACGGGAGTCGGTACGGACGGACGCAGAGCTCGCCGGTGAGGCCCAGTCGGCGGGCGTGGCGATGTCGACGGCCGGCGCCTCCCCGTCCCGCACGGTCGTCGTGGGCGTGTTCCACGCCGAGGGCGGTCTCGACCAGGGAGGTGAGGCCGCGCCGCCCGGCTGTGCGGGCGGCTGGTTCCGCCAGTACGGCGATGTCCTCGGCGATGCCCGCGCCGGGCAGGACGGTCCAGCCGTGCCCGGTCGGGACGAACTGCTTCCGCACCCGCATGGAATTGGTCTGCGCGCCGATGTCCCTGGCGGCCCCGGCGCGCACCGCGGCGGCGTCGATCAGCCGGCGCAGGGCATGTCCCGAGGCGGGCATGACGGGCGGGTGCCCGGCCGCCTCCGCGAACGGCACGGGACGCTCGGCGCTCAGACCGGCGGACGGCGGACGGCGGACGGCGGACCGCGGACGGCGGGGCGACGGCCCACAGACGCTCGCGCACCAGCGGGCGGGCGTTGAGCGAGGGCGTGCTGTCCAGGGGCACATGACTGCTATTGATGACACTCCCGGCCCGGGACCACACTTTCTGGAGGTCACCTCATGACCGAGCTCCCCGAAGCACGACCACTTACCGGCATCACCGTCGTGAGCGTCGAGCAGGCCGTCGCCGCCCCCTTCGCCACCCGGCAGCTCGCCGACCTCGGTGCCCGGGTGATCAAGGTGGAGCGCCCGGGAGGAGGCGACTTCGCCCGTCGTTACGACACCACCGTGCACGGCGAGTCCAGCTACTTCGTGTGGCTCAACCGGTCCAAGGAGTCGGTGACGCTCGACCTGAAGACGGACGCGGGACGGGCCGTCCTGGAGCGGCTGCTCGCCGGTGCCGACGTGTTCGTGCAGAACCTGGCGCCGGGCGCGGCCGCTCGGATGGGTCTCGGCGCGGAGGCCCTCGCCGAGCGCTTCCCCGCCCTGATCCCGTGTGCGATCTCCGGCTACGGATCCAGCGGCCCCTGGGCCGACCGCAAGGCGTACGACCTGCTGGTGCAGTGCCAGACCGGCCTGGTCTCCCTCACCGGCAACGCGCACGGCACCGCCCGGGTGGGGGTGTCCGTCGCCGACATCGCCGCCGGTATGTACGCCTACTCCGGCATCCTCACCGCCCTGTTCACCCGGGCCACCACGGGTGCCGTACGGGCCGTGGAGATCTCGCTGTTCGAGGCGTTGGCGGAGTGGATGGGCCAGCCCGCGTACTACACCCGGTTCGGCGGCACCCAGCCGCCGCGCCTCGGCACCCAGCACGCCACGATCGCCCCGTACGGCGCCTACACCGCCACCGACGGCAAGGACGTGCTGTTCTCCATCCAGAACGAGCGCGAGTGGGTCGCGCTGTGCGAACAGTTCCTCGGTTTGCCGGGGCTCGTCACGGATCCCCGGTTCGCCACCGGCTCCGCCCGTGTCGCTCACCGCACGGAGGTGAACGCGATCGTGGCCGAGCGGTTCGGGGAGCTGGACAGCGCGGAGGCTATGACACTTCTGGACGAGGCGGGCATCGCCAACGCGGGAGTCAACGATGTCGATGCCTTCCTCGCCCACCCCGTGCTGGGCGAGCGCGACCGCTGGCGGGACGTACGGATCCCCGGCGGAGCCATGGTGCCCGCGCTGCTGCCTCCCGCGGATCTGAGCGGAGTCGCGCCGCGCATGGATCCCGTCCCCGCGGCCGGCGAGCACACCGACAGCATCCTGGCCGAACTGGGCTACAGCGCGGCCGACATCGAAGGCCTCAGGGCCGGCCGCTCCATCTGAACCGGCCGACCGTCGGCCACACCCGGCGAGGAGCCCCACAGCGTGAGCACTCCGGACATGACGGTGGCACGCGTGCCAGGTGCTGTTCGTGTGTCGGACCGCTGTCCGTCACACCCACGCCACGGACCCTTCCCAGTCGTTCGTTGCTCTAGGACCATTCCCTGCGCGCAGGTCACATCCAACGCACCACGTCAGGACAAGAGGTCACCCACCCATGCCTGAAGTCAATCGGCGCCGGTTCCTCCAACTCACGGGCGGTACCGCTGCGTTCACCGCGCTGTCGAGCAGTATCGAGAGGGCCGCGGCGCTTCCCGCGCACCACCGGACCGGCACGATCGAGGACGTCGAGCACATCGTCGTCCTCATGCAGGAGAACCGGTCCTTCGATCACTATTTCGGCGCGCTGAGAGGCGTACGCGGCTTCGGCGACCCGCATCCGGTGACGCTGGACAACGGGAAGTCGGTCTGGCACCAGTCGGACGGCAGCAAGGACGTGCTGCCGTTCCACCCCGAGGCCGACGATCTCGGCATGCAGTTCCTGGAGGGCCTGCCGCACAGCTGGCCCGACGGGCACGCCGCCTACAACGGGGGCAAGTACGACAAGTGGGTGCCGGCCAAGGGCACCACGACGATGGCGTATCTGACCCGTGAGGACATCCCGTTCCACTACTCCCTCGCCGACACGTTCACCGTCTGTGACGCCTACCACTGCTCGTTCATCGGCTCGACCGACCCCAACCGCTACTACATGTGGACGGGGTACACGGGCAACGACGGCAAGGGCGGCGGCCCCGTCCTCGGCAACGACGAGGTCGGCTACGACTGGACGACCTACCCCGAGCGCCTCGAAGCGGCCGGGATCTCCTGGAAGGTCTACCAGGACATCGGCGACGGCCTCGACGCGGCCGGCTCCTGGGGCTGGATAGCGGACGCCTACCGGGGCAACTACGGCGACAACTCGCTGCTCTACTTCAACAAGTACCGCAACGCCAAGCCCGGCGACCCCTGGTACGACAAGGCCCGCACCGGTACGGACGTGAAAGCCGGCGAGGGCTACTTCGACCGGCTGAAGGCCGACGTCAAGGCGGGCAAGCTGCCGCAGATCTCCTGGATCGCCGCGCCCGAGGCGTTCTCCGAGCACTCCAACTGGCCCTCGAACTACGGCGCCTGGTACATCTCCCAGGTCCTGGACGCGCTCACCTCCAACCCGGCCGTCTGGGCGAAGACCGCGCTGTTCATCACGTACGACGAGAACGACGGCTTCTTCGACCACCTCGTGCCGCCGCTGCCGCCGCGCGACGCGTCCCGCGGCAAGTCCACGGTGGATGTGTCACCGGACCTCTACAAGGGCGACGCCAATCGGGTCGCCGGTCCCTACGGTCTCGGCCCGCGCGTACCGATGCTGGTCGTCTCTCCGTGGAGCAAGGGCGGTTACGTCTGCTCGGAAACCCTCGACCACACCTCGATCGTGCGGTTCATGGAGCGCCGGTTCGGGGTGAAGGAGCCGAACATCTCGCCGTGGCGGCGGGCCATCTGCGGCGACCTCACCGCCGCGTTCGACTTCTCCCGCAAGGACAGCCGCCCCGCCGCGCTGCCGGGCACCGACGAGTACGAGCCGCAGGACCGGGAGCGGCACCCCGACTACAAGCCGGCCGTGCCGGCGGACCCGAGCATGCCCACGCAGGAGCGCGGCCTCCGCCCCGCCCGACCGCTGAAGTACGCGCCCAAGGTGGACGGCTCGGCGAACACGGCGGCCGGGACCTTCACCCTGACGTTCGCCTCCGGCGGCAAGGCCGGTGCGGCGTTCCTGGTCACGTCCGGCAACCGCACGGACGGCCCGTGGACGTACACGACCGAGGCGGGCAAGACCGTGTCGGACACGTGGAACTCCGCTTCCTCGGGCGGCTCGTACGACTTGACGGTGCACGGCCCGAACGGCTTCCTGCGGGTCTTCAAGGGGCCGGGGAAGACATCGGCGGCCGGACCCGAGGTCACCGCGCGCCATGTCGGCGACGACGTGGAGCTGACCTTCACCAACAAGGGCCCCGGCACGGTGAGCCTGAAGGTCGCGAGTGCGTACGGTGGCCGGTCCCGTACGGTCAAGGTGCGGGCCGGGGCGACCGTCCGACAGGCCGTGGATCTCCGGTCGAGCAGGCGCTGGTACGACCTGACCGTCACCGCCGACGGGGGCTTCCTCCGGAGGTTCGCCGGACACGTGGAGAACGGGCGGGCCGGGGTGAGCGATCCGGCGCTGGGGTCGCGCTAGCGACGCCTGAGAGCTCGGGGGGAACCGCGACCGGGCGGCCACGGGCCGTACGTGGCTGATCGCGCAGTTCCCCGCGCCCCTGAAGGCCTACGGCCTTCGGGGGCCGCTGTCCTGCCCCGATTGCCGCCCCAGCTGCGGGTGCCGTGCCGCTGGGGCGATGGGGGAGGGTGGGCGCAGGCGGCACCCTGTCAGCGCCGGTGAGTGCCTCCCTCGTCTCAGAGGGGAGTGAGGTGTCCCGGTGCCGGGGAGCCCGGCCGGCGGGGGAGCAGGGACGGTTCCGTTGGGGCGTGGCGGGGTTCCAGGGCGAGGACGGCCGCCACGGGATGCTCTTCGTCCACGGGGACAGGGCCCATCGGCCGGATCTCGACCGCCGGAGTCACCCGTGTCAGCAACACCACACCCCGCGCCGCCACCACCGCTCCCGCCATGGCGAGCAACACCCCCGCCACCCCGCCCCGGAGGCCCTCGCCGAGGAGGGAGAGGCCGATCACGGCGGCCGCGAGCGGGTTGGCCAGGGTGACTACCGCGAGGGGCGCGCCGAGGCCCCCTCGGTAGGCCGTCTGGGAGAGGAGGAGGCCGCCCACGGCGAACCCGGCGACCAGGAGAGCCACCACGACGACCTGGGCGTTGAGGAGTGAGCCGGAGCGGTCGGTCGCGGCGACCGTGACGGTCTGGGTGAGTGCGGAGGCGACGCCCGAGGCCATGCCGGAGGCGCCGGCGTGGCGCAGTCCGGGCTTGGTGCCGGGGCGGGAGAGGAAGCCGATCAGGGCGGCGGTCGCGCCGGCCACGGCGACGGCCTCCGGAACGCTCAGCACGTCGTCGGGGGCGGGGCCGGACGCGGCGATCAGGATCGCGGCGAGGCCGGCCAGCGTGAGCGCGGTGCCACGCCACTCCGTCGCGGTGACCCGGCGCCCGGCCACCCGCGCGCCGAGCGGCACCGCGGCCACGAGGGTGAGCGCGCCGAGGGGCTGTACGACGGTGAGCGGGCCGTACTTGAGGGCCACGACGTGCAGCAGCGCGGCACCGGCGTTCAGCGCGACCGAACTCCACCAGGCACCGCTGGCGAGCATCCGGCGTACGCCCGTGTCGGCGCTGCGGGAGGCGAGCCGCTCCTGGGCCACGGCGGCGGCCGCGTAGGCGACGGCGGAGACCAGGGACAGGGCGACGGCGACGAGGGTGGCGTTCATCGGCCTGCTCCCACCAGGACGGGCTCCTCGGCCGGTACGAGAACCTTGGAGGGCTGCCCGGCGGTCGTGGCCGTCCGGTGCGGGAGCTGGATCACGGCGAGGGCGACGGCCAGCACGACGCCCGCCACGATCGCGTCCAGCCAGTAGTGGTTCGCGGTGCCGACGATCACGATCAGGGTCACCAGCGGGTGCAGCAGCCACAGCGGGCGCCACCGGGAGCGGGTCGCGGCGATCAGGCCGATCGCGACCATCAGGGCCCAGCCGAAGTGCAGTGAGGGCATCGCCGCGAACTGGTTCGCCAGGGCGTCGGTCGCCGGGGTCGCCGAATAGACCGTCGGTCCGTAGACCTGGCCGGTGTCGACGAGACCCGCGACCTCCAGCATCCGTGGCGGGGCCAGCGGGAAGGCGAGGTGCAGCAGCAGGGCGGCTGCGGTGAGGGCGGCGAGGACACGGCGCGCCCAGACGTAGTGCGCGGGGCGCCGCAGGTACAGCCAGACCAGGAAGGCCGCGGTGGCCGGGAAGTGGACGGTCGCGTAGTAGACGTTCGCGAGGTGGACCAGCGTGTCGCCGTGCAGCAGCGCGGACTGTACGGAGCCCTCGCCCGGCAGACGCAGGGCGCGCTCCCAGTCCCACACCTGGTGGGCGTTGCGGTAGGCCTCGGCGGTGTGGCCGCCCGCCAGCATCCGGCCGAACTTGTAGACGAGGAAGAGTCCTGCGACAAGCAGGAACTCACGGACGAGGGGCGACCGCGATATCGCGGCGGCCCGCTCTTCTGCAGGCTCGGTGCGGCATTCCATCCCCCGGCCCTTTCACTGACGGCGCTGGTGGCGCTGGTTCCCATGGCGGTACAGACGATCGATACGCGGTAGTACCGATACGCGGTAGTACCGATACGAGAGTGTACCGATACGCCACTGTACCGAAACGGGGGGGTATCGATACGGCACTGTACCGATACGGCGGCGTTCCGGTACAGTGGCGTTTCGACAGGCCTTTCGGCAGGGGACGACCGAAGGAGACAGGAGTCATGACGTCGCAGGCAGCGGAGGGGCCGGAGACGGCCGTCGCCTCGCGCCGCTCCAAACTCACGCCCGAGCGTGAGCAGGAGTTCTTCGACGCTGTGCTCGAACAGGTCCGTGAGTGTGGTTACGACTCGGTGACGATGGAGGGAGTCGCCGCGACCACGCGGTGCAGCAAGTCGACGCTCTACCGGCAGTGGAGGACGAAGCCGCAGTTCGTGGCGGCCGCGTTGCGCGCGCGCCGCAGTGCCCGTTTCGCGGGGATCGACACCGGAACCCTCGCCGGTGACCTGCGCGAGGTGGCCCGGCATGCCGGTGAGAACTACGCTCTGGAGGGTCGGCTGTTCCAGGCCCTCGGCCACGCCGTCCTGCAGGACGAGGAGTTGCAGGCGGCCCTGCGGGGCGCGCTGGTGGAGCCCGAGACCGAGGCGCTCAGGGCGATGATCGACCGCGGGGTGGCCCGGGGCGAGGTCCCCGCGGACCACCCGGCGCTGGAGTTCATCCCCGCGCAGATCTTCGGCGTACTGCGGGCCCGCCCGGTCCTGGAGGGCCGGGACGCGGACGAGACGTACATCATCAAGTTCATCGAGGCGGCCGTGCTGCCGACGCTCGGCCTCGCGTGAGACTCAGGCCGCCGTCCGTGGACTGAACCGGACGACGACCTGATCGCGCCGCACCGTGGGGACGGGGGCGGCGCGTACCCCCCGGCCGGGTGGGGTTCCTCGGGAGCGGAGTGGAATCCCACCCGGCCGGCTTTTTCGGGCCGGCCGGAAGCGTGAGCGCGGGTGTCCGGGAGCGCGAAGGATCACACGTCCTGACCGCTGCCGCCCCCGCTGATCGACGCCTTCTTGATGCCCTTGGTGATCTCGTCGATGACCGACTGCTTGGGCGCCTCGTCACTCACGTCGATGCCGAAGCGGACCACGACGAGCTGCGAGGAGTCGGCCGGGGAGGGGAAGGCGAGCGACTCGACATAGCCGTCGTCGCCCTTGCCGGTGACCACCTTCCAGCGGACGTAGTAGCCCTTCTCGCCGGCCACGGTCACCGCCTTGGAGGCCAGTTCCTCGTGGGAGGTGATCTTCCCGTAGCCCTCGGAGCCGTAGGCGTCCTCGGCGTTCTGGGCGATGTCCTCCTTGGCGGCCGCCTCGGCGGTGGTGGCCTTCAGTTTCAGCAGCTCGGCGGGCGACGAGTAGGCGCCGCCGCGCGTGCAGGTCTTCGTGGCGTCGGCCGGGCACTCGTACGACGCCTCCGTCGTCACCTGCGCACCGGCCTGCAGGGGTGAGCCGAGCCAGCCGTCGGGCACGGGGATGCTGATGCCGCTGGCCGTGTCGGTGGCGTACCCCTCCTCGGTCTGCGGCGGCTGCCCGGACCCGTCCGGCGCCGGGGTCTGGCCGCCGGAGCCGCCAGATCCACCGGAGTCGCCCTGGCCGCCGGAGTTGCCACCCGGGCCGCCGTCGGTACCGCCCTGGCCGTTCTGCCCGCCGGAGCCCTGGGACGTCGTACTGCCCTCGCTGTCGCCGTCGTTGCTGGTCAGGGCATACACACCCACTCCGATGCTGGCCAGGACCGCCGCCGCCACGGTGACGGCTATCCCGGTGCGCAGACCGCGCCGCTTCGGAGCCGCGGCCGGATAGCCGGGATACCCGGGGTGTCCGGGGTATCCGGGATGCCCGAGATGTCCGGGGTGGCCGCCGGCTCCCGGTGGGTACGGGCCGGCGCCCGGAGGGTAGTCCGGGGGGCCGAACCCCGCGGCCGAGCCCGCGGGCCGGATCTGGTCCGTCCACGCCTTGCCGTCCCACCAGCGCTCGGTGGCGGGCGCGTCACTTGTTTGCCCGGGGTCGGGGTACCAGCCGGGAGGAGTCACCTGCGTCATGGAGCAACCGTATGAGGCCGGAGTGAAAACCGGATGAGAGGGGCCGTTATTCGTCCGCTCACCGTCCGATCGCTCACCGCCCGGTCGCTCACCGCCCGGTCGCCCGGTGACCGGTCGCCCGGTGACCGACCGCGCGTGACCGACCGCCGCGCGCGCGAAGGACGACGAGCCGTTTCGACGACTCACCGGTGACGATGGTCCCCGGGCTCATTGGACGACCGACCGCCCCCGGTGGCTGACCGGATGGGCAACCGCCCCAGGGCTCACCCGATGACCAGCCGCACCGGCGAACGCGTGGCGCGCGACCGCCCCGGCGTCAACCCGCCCCCGGGCTCGGGCGGTTCGGCCCAGCCGCGGCAAGCCTCGGTGCCCCGGTGTGATCGACCCCAGCACGCTCGGGCGCCGGGCGCCCGTGCTCAACGCGTCGGTGCCCGGCAGCCCGTGAACGGTCAGGAAGCCCAACACGGCGAAGGCGTACGCCTCCTTCGCGTCCGCCGGGAGCCCCAACCCGTCCGCCACACGCAGCGGCACGTCCCCGAGCTCCGCGCCCAGCATCCGCATCACTCGATGAAGTCGCCCACCGCCCCTGCGAACAGGGCCCTGCGGGACGGCTCGGGCCGGACGGAGCGCGGGTGTCGGCCGGGTCCGGGTGCGGTCATGCCGTCTTCTGAAGGGGTGGGGCCCGCCGACCCCTTAGAACCGGAAAACCAGCCCCGGATCACGGGCAGTTGACTGTCAATCACTTTCAACGCGGCAGGTGGGTGGCCGGATGCGTCGCCCCGGAGCCATCCGATGTCACCCGACACGGCAATAGGTGCCCGGACCAGCCTGCACTTCGGCAGCCAGGGGGCTACGCTCAATCACCTGTACGTCGTTTGGGCGACCTGGGGAGGTAGCGGGATGACGGAGGCGCGGCCCGATGCGGCCGCCTCGGCTTCCCTGTGGGAGCGCGACGCGGAGATCGACGCCATCACACAGGCGATCGACGAACTCCGCGTCGACAAGGCATCTCCGGGCAGTGTCCTGGTGTTCACCGGCGAGGCGGGCATCGGCAAGACCGCCCTCCTCGCCGAGGCCCGCCGGATCGCCGAGGACCGCGGCTGCACGGCTTGGTACGCCCGCGGCGGCGAGACCGTCGCGTCCGTCCCCTTCAACGTCGTACGGCAGTTGCTGCGGCCCGCGCTCATGGGGCTGATGGAAGGGGAGACGCGCGAGTACCTGGGCGACTGGTACGACATCGCCGGCCCGGCCCTGGGGCTCGCGGAGCCGGGCGAGCGCCCGGCCGACCCGCAGGCCGTGTGCGACGGGCTGGTCGCCGCCGTGAACCGGCTCTCCCGGCGGACCTGGCCACTCGTGCTGCTCATCGACGACGCCCACTGGGCCGACCAGGAGACCCTGCACTGGCTGTCCGCCGTCGCCGAGCGCCTGACGGAGATGTGCGTCCTCGTCGTGGTGGCCCGCCGCCCCGGTGAGGTCACCGGCGAGGGCACCCGCCACCTCGCCCAGATCGCCTCCAAGGCCCGCCCGCTCGCCACGCTCAGGTCCCTCACGCCCGAGGCCACCGCCGGGCTCACCCGCGCCACGGTCGGCGAGCACGCCGATGCCCCGTTCTGCCGCGAGGTGTGGGCGGTGACCGGCGGAAACCCGTACGAGACCGTCGAACTCCTCGCCAAGGTGCAGGACAGCGAGCTGGAACCGGCCGAGGGCTCCGCCGCCGAACTGCGCGCCCTGAACCGAACGGCACGCGGCCGAGGCCTCGTCGCCCGTCTGGAGACGCTCGGCGTCGACGCCACCCGCTTCGCCTGGGCGGCGGCCATCCTGCACACCGGCATCTCCGTGGAGATCGTGGCCCGGCTCGCCTCCCTGAGCCGGGAGACGGCGGCGGAGTGCGCCGACCTGCTGACCGCGGCCCGCATCCTCACCGAACCCAGTCCGGTCAACCGCAGGGCGGAGAACGGCGATCTGGAGTTCGTGCACCCGCTGATCGCCACGGCGGTCTACAAGTCGATCCCGCCGGGCATCCGCACCGCGTTCCACGGCGTGGCCGCGACGGTCGTCAGCGAGTCCGGGCGGGGCGCCGCGGCCGCCTCACGCCACCTCGTGGAAGTGCACGCCGACGGCGACCCCGAACTGGTCGAGCAGTTGCGGGCCGCCGCGCGCGAGCACCTCGCCGTCGGCGCACCGGACGCAGCCCGCCGCTGTCTGGAGCGCGCCCTGAAGGAGCCGCCGCAGCAGGACATCCGCGTCCGCGTGCTCTACGAGCTGGGCTGCGCCACTCTTCTGACCTCGCCCGCCACCACCGTCGAGTACCTCCGCTCGGCGCTCGCCGAGCCGGGCCTGGACAGCGCCGAGCGCGTGGACGCGGTCTTCCGTCTCTCCCAGGCGCTGCTCCACAACGACCAGTTGGAGGAGGCCGTCCGCACGGTCGACGCGGAGGCCGCCCGGCTGGAACCGGGCCCGGCCCGGATGCGGCTCCAGGCCGCGCACTACATGTGGGAGGTCATCCACGCCGACGTGGAGCTCTCGCCGACCCACTGCCAGGAGCTGTCCGCCCTCGCCGCGGCCTGCACGGGGAAGGACAACTCCGAGCGCGCGCTGCTCATCCTGCGCGGCTTCGACGCGGTGGTGCGGGGCGAGAACGCCGAGGAGGTCGTCGAGTTCTGCGACCGCGCCCTCGTCAACGGCCGGCTGGCGCCGGGCCTCGGCTGGACCGACAGCGAGTGGGGCATCGAACTGCTGCTGATGCTGGCCATCGCGTACGCCTACGCGGACCGGCTCGACCGGGCGGAGAGCCTCTACACGGAGGCCCTGCGCACCTACGAGACCGCCGGGTGGAGCGGCGGCCATCTCGCTCTGGCCCACGCCTACGTCGGGCACGGACACCGCAGGCGGGGTCGCCTCAAGGACGCGGAGGAATCCCTGCGCAAGTCGCTGGCCTTCGCCGAGCGGGTCGGCCGCGGGCTGCCCCTGCACTGGTCGTCGATCTGCAACCTCGTCGACACGCTGCTCGCCCGCGGCCATGTCCAGGAGGCCTGGGAGGTCGCCGAGGAACACGGCTTCGCTCCTCCGTACCCGTCCACCATCGTGCTGCCCGACCCCCGTTCGGTACGGGGCCGGCTGCTGCTCGCCGTCGGCCGCACCGAGGACGGCATCAACGAGCTGGAGGCCGCGGAGAAGGCGGCAGCCGCCCGGGGGCGCCACAACACGGTCATCGCTCCCTGGGGTGGAGACCTCGCCCGTGCCCTCGCCACCGAGGACCCGCGTCGCGCCGCCGAACTCGCGGTGATCGTCCGCAGCCGTGCCGAACGCCTCGGCACGGACACGGCCATCGGTGAGGCCCTCCGTGTCGAGGCCTACCTCGCCACCGGAAAACAGGCCGTCTCCCTCTACTCCCAGGCGGTCACCTACCTGGCGGCCTCGCCCTCCGCCTACGAGCACGCCGCGGCCCGCGTCGACCACGGCATCGCCAGCCGCTCGGCCGCAGAAGTCAACCGGGGCCTGACCCTGGCCGAGTCCTGTGGCGCGGACGGCCTGGTCAGGAAGGCGAAGGAGGCACTGGCCCGGCTCTTGTAGCTCAGGCCTGCCCCGCGTCCTCCTCCGCCAGTACCCGTTGGGCCGCCGCGAACGCCGAGTTCGCTGCCGGGACCCCGCAGTACACGGCGGTCTGGAGGAGTACGGCGCCGATCTCCTCCGGGGTGAGGCCGTTGCGGCGGGCCGCTCGGACGTGCATGGCCAGTTCGTCGTAGTGCCCGTGGGCCACCAGCGCGGTCAGTGTGATCATGCTGCGTTCGCGGCGGGACAGCGTCGGGTCGGTCCAGATCTCGCCCCAGGCGTAGCGGGAGATGAAGTCCTGGAAACGGGCCGTGAAGGGCGCCTGCCGGGACTGCGCCAGGTCCACGTGCGCGTCGCCGAGGACCTGGCGGCGCACCTCCATACCGCGCTTCGCGTATCCGTCGAAGTGCCCGCGCAGCACGGCCAGTACGGCCTCCGGGCGCTCGGCGGGGGCGAGATGGGACGCGCCGGGGATCTCCGCGAGCGACGACCCGGGCACCGCGTCCGCGATCTCCCGCAGATGTGCGGGCGGCGTCGCCGGGTCCTGTCGGCCGGCGACCAGGAGTGTGGGCGCGGAGATCTTGGACAGGTCCTCGCGGATGTCGAACGCGGCGAGCGCGTCGCAGCAGGCGGCGTACGCCCCCGGGTCGGCGTCGCGGTGGTCGTCGACCAGCTCCGGCACGGTGAAACCGGGCGTGAACCAACGGGAGTCGGCGCTCTCGGCGAGCCCGGCCAGCCCCTCCCGGCGCACCAGCTCCGCCCGCTCCCGCCACGGCTTGGCGCCGTTGAAGTGGGCCGAGGAGCAGATCACGGCGAGGGACGAGACCCGCTCCGGGTGGTGCGCCGCCAGCCGCAGACCGACCGCGCCGCCCAGGGACACACCCGCGTACGCGAACCGTTCGATGCCCAGCGCGTCCGCCAGAGCCAGCACCAGTTCGGCCAGATCGCCGACCGTCGCACCGGGGGCGATCAGGTCTGCGGGGGAGTCACCGTGCCCCGGCAGGTCCCAGCGGATCACCCGGTGCGTGATCGACAGCTCGGGCGCCACCCTGTCCCACAGCTTGGTGGAGGTGCCGAGGGAGGGGCCGAGCAGCAGCGGGGGAGCGGAAGTCGGGCCCTCCGCACGGTGGTTGAGCAGCTTGTCGGTCAACGTCGCTCCAGGGCACGGTCGGTGAGGGTTCCGGCGGAGCCGGTGTAGTGGGCGGGGTCCGTGAGGTCCGCGAGGTCGAGGTCCTTCAACTGCGGTTCCTCGGCGAGTAGTTCGCCCAGCGGCCGACCCTCGGCGTAGACACGCTTGGCTGCCCGGGTGAGCAACTCCTTGGCACGGGCCCGGCCGAGCACCGGGGCCAGCTCGGCTGCCAGCCGCTCGGAGACGATCAACCCGTGGGTGAGGTCCAGGTGTCGGCGCATCACGTCGGTGTTCACCCGGAGGCCCCGCGTGAGTTCCACCGCGTCCCGGGCGGCGCCGCCGACCAGCCGGAGCAGATCGCGCAACGGCTCCCACTCGGCGTGCCAGGCCCCGGCCGGCCGCTCGTCCTCGGCAGCCAGCGCGCCGTACAGCGTCGCCGCCAGCTGGGGTGCCCGACGGGCCGCCGCCGCGATCAGCGTCGACCGTACGGGGTTCGCCTTGTGCGGCATCGCCGACGAACCGCCCCCGCTGCCCTCGGCGAGCTCCGCGATCTCCGTACGGGCCAGGGTGAGTACGTCCACCGCGATCTTCCCCAGGGCACCCGCGGCGAAGGCCAGCGCCCCGGCTAGGTCCGCGATCGGGGCACGCAGCGTGTGCCAGGGCAACTCGGGTGCATGCAGGTCGAGTTCACGGGCGTAGGCGGCGACGAGGGCGTGCGTGTCGACCGGGGCCGGGGAGGGCGCCGAGGCGTGGGAGCCGGCCGCCCGGAAGACCGTGAAGGCCGCCAACGTGCCTGCCGCGCCCCCGAGTTGAGCGGGCAGACCCGCCCGTACGACCGCGAGCCGGTCCCTGGCGTCCAGGATCAGCGAGCGCCAGCCCGCCGCCTTCAGCCCGAAGGTCGTCGGCACGGCGTGCTGGGTGAGTGTGCGGCCCGGCATCGCGGTGTCCCGGTGCGCGGCGGCGATCGCGGCCAGCGCGGACTCCGTACGGCCGAGGTCGGCCAGGACCAGGTCGAGGGTGCGCGCGGCGACCAGCATCGTCGCCGTGTCCACGATGTCCTGGCTGGTCGCGCCCCGGTGGACGTATGGGCCGAATTCGGTGCCGACCGCCTTCGTGAGGTCCGCGACCAGCGGGATCACCGGGTTCCCGCCGCCACGGGCGCGCTCCGCGAGAGACCGTCCGTCGAAGGCGGCGGCATCCGCCGCCGAGGTCACGGCAGGTCCGGCCGCGGCGGGGACCAGCCCCAGCGCGGCCTGCGCCCGGGTCAGTGCGGCCTCGGCGTCGAGGAGCGCCTGCAGGTAGGCGGTGTCACTGGTCGAGGCCGCGGCCGGGGAACCGGTCCACCCGGGGGCGAGCAGACCGGTGTCGGCGTCAGCAGAAGTCACTGGAACTCCAGGAAGACCGTCTCGCCTTCGCCCTGAAGGCGGATGTCGAAACGGTAGGTGCCGTTGCCCTGGTCCTCGGCGATCAGCGTGCCCCGGCGCGCCTCGTCCACCCGGGAGAGCAGCGGGTCGGCGGCCAGCGCGGCCTCGTCGCCCGGCAGGTAGATCCGGGTGAACAGGTGGACGAGCAGGCCTCGCGCGAAGACGCACGCGCTGATGTACGGCGCGTTCCGCCCGCGCGCGCCGGGCCGCAGCGTACGCGCGGTCCAGTGTCCGTTGGCGTCGGTCTGGATGCGGCCCCAGCCGGTGAACTCCACGCCGTTGCGGCCGAGGAAGCCGCCGCTCGCCGGGTCGCGCCGCATGGAGCCGTCGACCAGCGAGAGATTGCCGTCCGGGTCCGGGCCCCACAGCTCCACGAAGGCGTCCGGCAGCGGGTTGCCCTCGCCGTCGAGGATGTAGCCCTGCAGGGAGATGGTGTCGGGGTGGCCCACAGGGGCGATGTCGCCGCCGCCGGGGAAGGGCAGGGCGTGGCCGTAGAAGGGGCCGACCGTGTGCGACGGGGTCGGGAGCACTGTCTCCGGGCGGCTTGTGTCGATCTTCGTCATGGCAGGTCAGCGTCCTTCTTCGATCCAGGTGGCCTGCGGGCCGTCGAGCACGATGTCCCAGACGTAGCCCATCGAGAACTCCGGCACGGACAGACTGTGGTCGTATGTCGCGACCAGCCGCTGCCGGGCCGCGTCGTCCGTCACCGACTGGATGATCGGGTCGTACGGGAACAGCGGGTCGCTCGGGAAGTACATCTGCGTCACGAGCCGCTGGGTGAACGCCGTGCCGAACATCGAGAAGTGGATGTGCGCCGGCCGCCAGGCGTTGAGGTGGTTGCGCCACGGGTAGGGGCCCGGCTGGATGGTCGTGAAGTCGTACCGGCCCTCGTCGTCGGTCAGGGTGCGGCCCACGCCCGTGAAGTTCGGGTCCAGCGGCGCGTCGTGCTGCTCGCGCTGGTGGGCGTAGCGGCCGGCCGAGTTGGACTGCCAGATCTCGACCAGCTGGCCGCGCAGCGGGCGCCCATCGCGGTCGAGGAGCCGGCCGGAGACGGTGATGCGCTCACCGATCGGCTCGCCGTTGTGCTGTCGGGTCAGGTCGTTGTCGATCTCGGTGATGTCCCGCTCGCCGAAGGCGGGGGAGGACAGCTCCACCAGCTCCGGGTCCTTGGTGACGTCGATGCCGATGGGCGGCTGTTTCGGGTGCCGCAGCACCGAGGACCGGTACGGGGCGTAGTCGCGGCGCGGCTGATGCTCGACCGGCGCACCGTCGGCGACCCGCTTCTCGTACGCGGCGTGCTCGGCCGCGATCTCCTGGTCGATGTCCGTTTGGGTGAGAGTCATGGGGGTTCCTGAAGTTTTTGTCGGTCTCGTCGAAGTCGGGGCTCGGATGGCGCCCTACAGGGGCGCGGGACTGTATCGATATGCGGCTCCGCCGCGCGGGCGCGACCAGCCACAGACGGCCCGGAGTCGCCGTCAGTGCTCAGCGTTCCAGGACAAGGGCGAGCCCTTGCCCCACCCCGATGCACAGCGTGGCGACGCCGACGCCGCTGCCCTTGCGGGCCAGCTGGTGGGCGACGGTGCCGGCGAGCCGGGCACCCGAGGCACCGAGCGGATGGCCGAGGGCAATGGCACCGCCCTGCGGGTTGAGGATCGCCGGATCGAACTCGGGCCACTCGGCGACACAGCCGAGCACCTGCGCGGCGAACGCCTCGTTCAGCTCCAGGACGTCCAGGTCGCCGAATCCCTTGCCCGCCTTGGCGAGCGCGCGGTTGACTGCCGCGACCGGCGCGAGTCCGAAGTACTGCGGGTCGATCGCCGAGACGCCCGACGCCGACACCCGCGCGAGCGGCTCGCGCCCGGTGGCCGCCAGGCCCTCCTCGTCCACCAGCAGCAGGGCGGCGGCCCCGTCGTTGAGCGGCGAGGCGTTGCCGGCGGTGACCGTCCCCTCGGAGGGGCGGAACGACGGCTTCAGCTTGGCCATGGCGGTGAGGGACGCGTCGGGGCGTACGCACTCGTCGGCGCCGAAGACGACCAGGTCGCCCTTGCGCTGCGGGAGGAGGACGGGAGCGATCTCACCGTCGAAGGCCCCGGCGGCCTGCGCCTCGGCGGCCTTCCGGTGGGAGGCGAGCGCGAACTCGTCCTGCTGCTCCCGGCCGATCTTGTGCTTGTCGGCGATGAGCTCGGCCGACTCGCCCAGCGGGATGGTCCACTGCGGATCCATCCTCGGGTTGACCATGCGCCAGCCCAGCGTGGTCGAGTACAGCTCGGTGTGCCCGGCGGGGAACGGCCGGTCGCTCTTGGGCAGTACGTACGGGGCGCGGGTCATGGACTCGACACCGCCGGCGACGGCGATCGAGGCGTCGCCGAGCGCGATGGCGCGGGCCGCCTGGATCACGGCTTCGAGACCGGAGGCGCACAGCCGGTTGACGGTCACGCCCGGGACGGAGGTGGGCAGTCCGGCCAGCAGCGCGGCCATGCGGCCGACGTTGCGGTTCTCCTCGCCGGCGCCGTTGGCGTTGCCGAAGTACACGTCCTCGATCCGCGCCGGGTCCAGGCCCGGCGTACGGGCGAGCAGCTCACGGATGGCGTGCGCGGCCAGGTCGTCGGGGCGCAGGCCCGCCAGAGCGCCGTTGTAGCGGCCGATCGGGGTACGGACCGCGTCGACGATGTAGACGTCCCTCAAACCGTTGCTCAAACCTTTGCTCGGACCGTTGCTCATGACTGGATCTCCTCGGGGACGCGCACCTTGGCGGCGGTCTTGGCGACGATCTCCTCGACGGTGATGCCGGGCGCGGTCTCCACCAGCACCAGGCCCTCGTCGGTCACGTCGAGCACGCCCAGATCGGTGATGATCCGGTTCACGCACGCCTTGCCGGTCAGCGGCAGCGCGCACTCCTGAAGGATCTTCGCCGAGCCGTCCTTGGCGGTGTGGGTCATGACCACGATCACCGTACGCGCGCCGTGGACCAGGTCCATCGCACCGCCGATCCCGGTGATCATCTTGCCGGGGATGGCCCAGTTGGCGAGGTCGCCGCCGGCGGAGACCTGCATGGCGCCGAGGACGGCCACGTCGATGTGGCCGCCGCGGATCATCGAGAAGGACAGCGCCGAGTCGAAGTACGACGCCCCGGGCAGGACCGTCACGGTCTCCTTGCCCGCGTTGATCAGATCGGGGTCGACCTGGTCCTCGGTCGGGTACGGGCCGGTGCCCAGGATCCCGTTCTCCGACTCCAGGATCACCTCGACGTCGTCCGGGAGGTAGTTCGGGATCAGCGTCGGCAGGCCGATGCCGAGGTTGACGTACTGGCCGTCCTCGAGTTCACGCGCGGCTCGGGCGGCCATCTGCTCGCGGGTCCAGGCCATCACTCGCTCACCGTCTCTCGTGCCGCAGGCGCGGAGACCGTGCGCTGCTCGATCTTCTTGTCGGCCGCCTGCTCGGGGGTGAGGGCGATGACCCGCTGCACGAAGATGCCGGGCAGATGCACCGCGTCCGGGTCTATCTCGCCGGGCTCGACCAGCTCCTCGACCTCGGCGATCGTCACCTTGCCGGCCATCGCGGAGAGGGGGTTGAAGTTGCGGGAGGACTTGTTGAAGACCAGGTTGCCGTGCCGGTCACCCTTGGCCGCCCGGACGAGCGCGTAGTCGGTCCGGATGCCGCGCTCCAGCACGTACTCGGCGCCGTCGAACTCGCGGACCTCCTTCGGCGGCGAGGCCAGCGAGACGCCGCCGTTGCCGTCGTAGCGCCAGGGCAGCCCGCCCTCCGCGACCTGGGTGCCCACGCCGGCGGGGGTGAAGAACGCCGGGATGCCCGCGCCGCCCGCGCGCAGCCGCTCGGCGAGCGTGCCCTGCGGGATCATCTCGACCTCCAGCTCACCGGCGAGGTACTGTCGCGCGAACTCCTTGTTCGCCCCGATGTACGAACCGGTCACCCGGGCGATCCGGCCCGCCGCGAGGAGGACCGCGAGGCCCGACTCCATGGCCCCGCAGTTGTTCGACACCACTCCGAGACCCGAGACCCCGCGCTCGTACAGCGCCTGGATCAGCACGTTCGGCACACCGCTCAGCCCGAACCCGCCGACGGCGAGTGTCGCGCCGTCCGGTACATCGGCCACTGCCTCCAGGGCTGTGGCGACCACCTTGTCCATCCGTGAGGCCCCATCTCGTCCGAGCACCCGGTGACCAGTTAATCAGGGCACTGAGCATTTCAGTGAAGTTTCCTTCACGCTGCCACTCGTCGGCCCCCTCGTCAAGGCCCACGAGCAGGGTGAGGTCACCTGGGTGCGCGGTTATGGACACGCTCCGCCGGGTGGCGGATATTGTTCAGTGCACGGACGAATCGCCGTCGGTTTCTGACGGCTGACGGTGTCCGACCCATCCGAGTCGAGGAGTGAACATGGCCGCGGTGGACCTCTCCACCCACCCCGGGCACCTGGCCCGACGGCTGCAGCAGGCCCACTATCTGCTGTGGAACGTGCTGGTCTCCGAGGAGATCACCTCGCCGCAGTTCGCGGTCCTCAACACGCTCGTCGCCGAGCCGGGGCTCGACCAGCGCACGGTGGGGGAGCGGGTGGGGCTCGACCGGTCGACGATGTCCGAGGTCATCAGCCGGCTCGGGCGCCGGGGGCTCCTCGACAAGGTGCGCGATCCGCAGGACGGGCGACGGTTTCTGCTGCGGCTCACGGAGGAGGGGGTGCGGACGCATCGCAAGCTCACGGTGCGGACGGCTCGGATGAACCAGGTGTTCCTGGCGCCGTTGTCGGCGGAGGAGCAGGGGGTGTTCTTCGAGTTGATACGACGGGTCGCCGACGCGGCGGAGGAACTGCGCAGCCCGGTGGAGGTGCTCCGCTAGGCAAGCCGTCGTTCGGCTGCGGGTCGGTCGTGGCTGGTCGCGCAGTTCCCCGCGCACCTTACCGGGCGCCGGCGTACACCACCCATACCTGGCCCTCCGCGAAGTTCATCGGCTTGCCGTCCGTCGTCGTGAAAGCCGTGCCGTCCGTCGGGGTCTTTCGCTCCCAGTCGGCGTCGAAGACCTTGCCGTCGCGCAGTACCTCCGCGCGGCCCGAGCCCACCGTCTCCGTGTACGGGGTGTTGTTGCCCAGGTAGTCGTGGAACCGGGACTCGCGGATCGTCACGTACTGGACGACCACCGTGGCCGGGGCGACCCGGATGTCGTCGGTGGTGATGGCCGGGGTGCCGTCCATGGAGACCTCCCAGCGGCGGCTGTCGTCGGACCAGGTGAAGGTGAAGCGGGCCGCCGGGTAACGGACGGTGCGGGAGTCCTCGGGGGTGCCGTCGGCGGGGGCGGGGCCGTAGCGGAAGCCCGTGGTCAACGCGTCGGCGCCGGGTGGGGAGTCGATCAGTTTCCCGGGGCGCAGGTACAGGTTGTGCGGGACGGGGTTCTCGTCGCCGCGGAAGTACGCGCCGTCGGCGTCCTCGGGGGTCTCCGCATGCAGGGGTGCCCTGTCTATCAGCGGAAGGAGCTTGCCCTGCGCGCCCGAGAAGGCCAGTGTCGGCTCGGCGAACTGGCGCAGTAGCTCCAGGTCGGATTCGCGGGCGCTGCGCACCGGGCCGACCGTCTTGGGGAACGTCGTCGCGTACACGGCCATCAGCCGGCTGAGGCCGCCCTCGACCTGCTCGGCGTAGACGATGTCCGCGGCGTCGAGGCCGGTCTGGGGGCGGGCGGCGGAGACGTTGTCGATCTTCACGGCGAGTACGGAACCGACGGGCGGCGCGCTGACCTGGTCGTCCCGGCGGCTGTCGCCGCGCCCGCGTTCGTCGTCGCCGCCCGGGCCGGTCACGGTGCAGCCCGCCAGAAGAGCGGCCGCGGTCAGGGTGGCGAGCAGCGCCGCCGTCGTCCCTCGGCGCCGCGTCCGCCGCGTCCCGAGTCCCCTGCGCACCCCGGTCATCCCGTCCATGATGCCTTCGATTGTGCGCTTATAAGTCCATAGATGGCCATACCCGCTTGTTTCTGATCGCGCGCGTTCTGCTGGACCGATCGGGGCGGCGGCCGGTCCGGGACCCCGGTCATCCGGCCGGTCCGGGACCCCGGTCATCCGGGTGGTTCGGGCCCGGTCATCCGGGTGGTTCGGGGGTGGGGTGCCGGGTACTCGTGCGGCACCTGCTGGCCGAGGCGAGCGAACGGAGTGTGGGCGCGATGAAGGCAGTGACGTGGCAGGGCAAGCGGGACGTACGCGTGGAGACCGTGCCCGATCCGGTGATCCAGGAGCCGACGGACGCGGTCATCCGGATCACCTCCACCGGGCTGTGCGGCTCCGACCTGCACCTGTACGAGGTGCTCACCCCCTTCATGACGCCGGGCGACATCCTCGGCCACGAACCCATGGGCATCGTCGAGGAGGTCGGCGCCGGAGTGCCGGACCTGGCGGCCGGGGACCGGGTCGTCGTGCCGTTCCAGATCGCCTGCGGCACCTGCTGGATGTGTCTCACCGGGCTCCCCACCCAGTGCGAGACCACCCAGTGCACCGGCGAGGGCATGGGCGCGGCCCTCTTCGGCTACACCCGGCTGTACGGAGCGGTACCCGGCGCCCAGGCCGAGTATCTGCGCGTCCCGCAGGCACAGTTCGGGCCGATCAAGGTGCCGGAAGGACCGCCCGACGACCGGTTCCTCTACCTCTCCGACGTACTCCCCACCGCCTGGCAGGCCGTCGAGTACGCGCACATCCCGCCCGGCGGCAGCGTCGCCGTGCTCGGCCTCGGCCCCATCGGGGACATGGCCTGCCGGGTCGCCCAGCAGCACGGCGCCGAGCAGGTGTTCGGGATCGACCTGGTGCCCGAGCGCTTGCGCCGGGCGCGCGAACGGGGCGTCGAGACATTCGACCTCAGGGACTTCGACAGCGAGAAGGACCTGGTCGGCGCGGTCCAGGACCGGACCGCCGGACGCGGCCCCGACTCGGTGATCGACGCCGTCGGCACCGAGGCCCACGGCAGCGCGGTCGCCCGGCTCGTCCAGAACGCGGCCGGACATCTGCCCCGAGCGGTCGGCGCGCGATTCGCCGAGCACCTCAGCGTGGACCGGCTGGCCGCCCTCTACACGGCCATCGACCTCGTACGACGCGGCGGCACCATCTCCCTCTCCGGCGTCTACGGCGGCAAGGTCGACCCGCTGCCTCTGCTCACCATGTTCGACAAGCAGATCCGGCTGCGCATGGGCCAGGCCAACGTCCGCACCTGGAGCGACGACATCCTGCCCCTCCTCACGGACGACGACCCCCTGGGTGTCGACGATTTCGCCACCCACCGGGTGCCGCTCACCGAGGCCCCGCACGCGTACGAGATGTTCCAGCGCAAGGAGGACGGGGCGGTCAAGGTGCTGCTGGAGCCCTGAGCGTCACCGGCCGGCCTGTGACCGCGCGGCCCGTCCCCGTCCGGCTCGTGACCGCGCGGTCCGTCCGTCCCCGTCCGGCCCGCCGCAGGCCCGGTCCGTCACCGGCCGGTGCCGGGTCCGAGGATCTCCGCCAGGTCGTAGTTCACCGGCTCCTCCAGCTGCGCGTAGGTGCAGCTGTCGGCCGTGCGGTCCGGGCGCCAGCGGCGGAAGCGGGCCGTGTGGCGGAAGCGGACGCCGTTCTCCATGTGGTCGTACGCGACCTCGGCGACCTGCTCGGGCCGCAACGGCACCCAGGAGAAGTCCTTCTTCGTCGACCACCGGCTCGGCGCGCCCGGCAGCCGTGCCGTCTCATGTGCCGCCTCGTCGGACCAGGCCGCCCAGGGATGCTCCCCGACGTCCTCCAACCGCAGCGGCTCCAGCTCCTCCACCAGCTCCGCGCGCCGCTTCATCGGAAAGGCCGCGCACACGCCGATGTGTTGGAGGGTGCCCCCGTCGTCATAGAGGCCCAACAGCAGAGAGCCGACCACCGGCCCGCTCTTGTGCAAGCGGTACCCGGCGACCACCACGTCCGCCGTCCGTTCGTGCTTGATCTTGAACATGGCCCGCTCGTCCTGCCGGTAGAGCAGATTGAGCGGTTTGGCGATCACGCCGTCCAGCCCCGCCCCCTCGTACTGCTCGAACCACCGCTCGGCCACATCGCGATCCGTGGTCGCCGGGGCGACATGGACCGGGGCCGTGACCTCCGACAGGGCCAGCTCCAGGAGCACGCGCCGATCGGTGAGCGGGACATCGAGCAGCGATTCGTCGTTCAGGGCGAGCATGTCGAAGGCGACGAAGGAGGCCGGGGTCGTCTCCGCCAGCATTCGGACGCGGGAGTCGGCGGGGTGGATACGCTCGGTCAGGGCGTCGAAGTCCAGGCGCCCGTCCCGGACGATCACCACCTCCCCGTCCATCACACAGCGCTCCGGCAACCGCTCCCGCAACGCTTCCGCCAGCTCGGGAAAGTACCTGGTCAGCGTCTTGCCGGTACGGCTGCCGATCTCGACCTCCGGCCCGTCGCGGAACACGATCGCCCGGAACCCGTCCCACTTCGCCTCGTAGTGCATGTCCGGCGGGATCTTCGCCACGGACTTGGCGAGCATCGGTTTCACGGGCGGCATCACCGGCAGATCCATGCCTTCGATTCTGCGACCGAGCGGTGAGATTCGCCCGGTATGCGGCATCTGGCCGTTCCGCCTACCGTGGCTCGCATGGGTGAAGCGGTGGAGCTGGAGGCGGCGGGGCGGACGGTACGGCTGTCCAGCCCGGGCAAGATCTTCTTCCCGGAGCCCGGCTTCACCAAGCTGGACCTCGCCCAGTACTACATCGCCGTGGGCCCCGGTATCCTGCGGGCCCTGCGCGACCGGCCCACCACCCTGGAGCGCTACCCGGAGGGCGTGACGGGCGAGAACTTCTTCCAGAAGCGGGCCCCCAAGAACATGCCCGACTGGATCCCCACCGCCCACATCACCTTTCCCAGCGGCCGCAGCGCCGACGAGATGTGCCCCACCGAGGTCGCCGCCGTCGTGTGGGCCGCCCAGTTCGGCACGCTCACCTTCCATCCGTGGCCGGTCCGCCGCGACGACGTCGACCGCCCCGACGAACTCCGCATCGACCTCGACCCCCAGCCCGGCACCGACTACGCCGACGCGGTCCGTGCCGCACACGAACTCCGCTCCGTCCTCCACGACTACGGCGACCTGCGCGGCTGGCCCAAGACCTCCGGCGGGCGCGGCCTGCACGTCTTCGTGCCGATCCGGCCCGACTGGACCTTCACGCAGGTGCGCCGGGCGGCCATCGCCGTCGCCCGCGAACTGGAGCGCCGGATGCCGGAGCAGGTGACCACCGCCTGGTGGAAGGAGGAGAGGGGCGAGAAGATCTTCGTCGACTACAACCAGACCGCCCGCGACCGCACCATCGCCTCCGCCTACTCCGTACGACCCCGCCCGCACGCACCCGTCTCCGCGCCCCTCACCTGGGCCGAGGTGGGCGTCGCCGTCCCGCGCGACTTCGATCTGGCGAGCATGCCGCGGCGCTTCGCCGAGGTCGGTGACGTCCACGGCGACATGGACGACCACGCGTTCTCCCTGGAGGCGCTACTGGAGTTGGCCGCGCGGGACGAACACGACCATGGGCTCGGCGATCTGCCGTATCCGCCGGAGTATCCGAAGATGCCGGGTGAGCCGAAGCGGGTGCAGCCGAGCCGGGCGAAGAAGACGTGACGCTCCGTTGGGAGCGCCGTGATGCGATGTCGGGACGACACTGCGGGTGAGTGGGGCTGGTCGCACAGTTCCCCCCCTCACGGGGCGGCAGTCTCCAGCGCGGCCGCTTTGCGGTGGCAGTCCCTCAGCAACTGTTCGTCCGAAGCGATGTCACCGCGCACGTGCATGCCCGCGCCGGCGGTTCTGGTCGCGTTGTCGGTGCCATGGCGGCGGGTCGATGCCGCCTCCGCCCGTATGAGGGGGAGTGCCGGTGCCGCCGTCGTGCCCCGCAGCAGGTCCGGTACGTCGGTCGCCGACCCGGTGTACGCACGCCCCGTCGACGCCCGGTCGACATCGTCGATCCCCGTGAGCACAAAGCGTCCCGTCGCACAGCAGTGGCGTACGACAGCCACTGATCACAGCTTGCCGTACGCCACTGACAACGGGCCGAGCCGAAGCGGTCCCTGGAGTTCCTACAGTTCCTTGATCCGGATGTCCCGGTAGGAGACCACATCCGTCGTACCGTGCACCTGGAGCCCGAGATAGCCGGAGGCGAACCGTCGCCCGTCCGTGCCCGGGTCGTCCGAGCGGGGCGGGGTGAAGTCCTGGCCGCCGATGTTGTCGAACTCGTTGATCAGGACGCCGTTGCGGTAGACCGAGTAGTGCTGGTCGACCACGCGGATCTCGTAGTCGTTCCAGGTGCCCTTCTGGGTGACGCCCGCACCGGCGAGCCCCACCCGGTCGAAGCCGTAGACCGACCCCGTCTTGTACATGTCGCCGTCGGGCCGGTCGAGGACCTGCACCTCATGGCCGTACTTGATGGCCACCCACTCCGGCCGTGACTCCTCCGGGTGGTCGTGAACCCCGGGGAAGCGCACGAACACACCGGAGTTGGCGTTCGATGTACCGGGCGCGTCGTCACGCCACTGGAGGCGCAGCGAAAAGTCGCCGTACTTCCGCTCGGGGAACCACAGCATGCCGAGCCCGGCCTTCGTCGTACCGGAGGTGATCGAGCCGTCGGGGTTCAGCCCGAACGAACCGCCGCCCACCTGCTGCCACTTCGCGAACGACTCGGCCGTGCCGTCGAGGATCGTCCGGTAGCCCTCCGTCTGGCCGGGTTTGCCGATGCCGGACTCCTCCGCCGCCTCCTGCACGGCGGTGTACTCGCGCAGGTCGACGACCCCTTCCCTGAACAGCTTGTCGAGGACGGTGTCCACGTGCTTCAGGAACAGCGCGTGGGACGTCCACTCCTTCTCGTCCTCGATCAACTCGTTGATACGGCACCGGTTGTTGGTGACCCGGTTCGGCACACCCGAGTCGACCGTGCCGACGAACACCGTCAACCGCTCGTCGTACTCGGCGCAGTTGGGCGCGGGAACGCCGCCGCCCGAGACGACCGTGAAACTCACGGAGCGTGCCGCGGCCGTGTTCCCCGCCTCGTCGCTCGCCCGGTACGCCACCGTGTGCGTGCCCGCGCGGTCGACCAACACGGGTGCGGTGTAGGCGAGATAAGGGCCGCCGTCCAGCGAGTACTCGATCGCGGCGACACCCGAGCCGCCGTGGTCTGTGGCGCTGACGGTGACCTTCGCGCTCCTGAGGTACGCGCCGGCGGAGTTCCGGTCGCCCTCGACGGTCACGCCCGTCACCGGCGGCGTGGTGTCGTCGACGGGCGGGGCGACGACGGTGAACCCGGCGTTCTTCTCGGCGGAGACGTTCCCCGCCTTGTCCGTGGCCCGGTACCGCACCTTGTGCGTGCCGACCTCGTGCACCATCACGGGCGCGGTGTACGGCTGCCAGACCCCCGAGTCGCCGAGCGCGTACTCGATGGTGTTGACCCCCGAGCCGGTGTCCGACGCGGAGACGGTGACCGTGGCCATGGAGACGTAGGCGCCCTGCGGGTTCTGCTCACCGGCCACCGTCGCCGAGGTCTCCGGCGCGGTCGTGTCGTCCGTCGGCGGCGCCACGACGGTGAACCCGACGCTCTTCTCGGTCGCCGTGTTGCCCGCCTTGTCGACCGCCCGGTAGCGGACCTTGTGGGCGCCGACCTGGTCGATCACGACGGGTGTGGTGTACGGCAGCCAGGCGCCGGTGTCGCCGACCGCGTACTCGACCCGCTCGACCCCCGAGCCGCCCGTGTCGGTCGCGCTCACCGCCACGGACGCCGAGCCGACGTACGCGCCCTGGGAGTTCTGCGTCCCGCTGACGGTGGCCGCCGTCTCCGGCGCGGTGGTGTCCTCACCGGTGCCCTCGGTCACCACGAGAATGCCCTGCATCTGGCCGTGCCCGGGGATCGTGCAGTAGAAGCGGTACCGGCCCGGGGTGAGCGTGACCTCGGCGGTGTGGCGGCCGCTCTGGTCGTCGCCGGGGTTGGCCAGGATGTTGAGCGGGACGTCGTTGTTGTACTCCGGGTCGGAGACGTCGAACGTCAACGTGTGGGGCATCCCCATGGTGTTGCCGGTCGCGGTGCTGTTCTCGAAGACGATGGTGGTCGGGCCCGCCACCGCGGTCTGTGGTGCGGTCAGGTACTTGGTGATGTCGTCGCCCGCGGTCCAGGTGAGCACCTGGGCGGCGGCGGCCGGGTCCCGCGCCTCCACCGTACGGCCGGACGCGGGCGTCGACGTGAGCCCGAGCACCATCAGCAGGGCCGCCAGCAGGGCCGCCCACAAGCGTCTTTCCCGCATCACTCCGCCTTTCCCGCCAGCTCGTCGGCCGCCGGCGTGGGACCGCCGCCCGTGTAAGTGACGCGCCACAACGCCGATTTGGCGTCCGAGGTGAAGAAGCCGCGCCCGTAGTCCAGGACGTACAGCGCGCCGTCCGGCCCGAACTTCCAGTCCATGAGGTTCCTGATGCCGTTGGTTCCGACGGGCACGATCTTCTTCAGCGACTCCGCGTGGATCGGGAGTCCGCCGCTGCCCTGGTTCTTCGGGTCGGTGAGCACGGCGTGGCGCGGCTGGTCGGCGTCGTAGAAGTCGCCGACGAACCACTTGCCGTCCCAGTACGCGGGCCAGCGGCCGGAGTCGGCGCCCGAGGCCGTGTACCGGTAGACCGGGCCGTTCATCGTGGCCTGGCCGCCGCCCTTCAGCCACGGCAGCAGGTACTTGGCCTCCTCGTCCTTGTACGAGGGGATGCCGTTCGCGTCCCGCGGGAAGTCGGGGGCGCCTCCTTGCGGTGAGTACCAGATGTTGTTGCCGGTCACCGGGGGCAGGTTGACGAGCCCGTCGTTGTTCGGGGACTCGTTCTTCGGGTGGTCGCAGTCGTACCAGCCGAGCGGCTTCGACGGGTCCGGCAGATTGCGGTCCCGGTAGGGCTGCTTGTTGCCCATGCAGTACGGCCAGCCCCGGTTGCCCGCCTCGGTGATGGCGGCGAACGTGTCGTACTTCGCCGGGCCCCATGTCGTCGACGGCGCGCTCGCGTCCGGGCCGACCCAGCCGGCGTAGAGGACGCCCGTCTGCTTGTCGACGAAGATGCGCGCGGGGTTCCTGACGCCCATCACATAGATCTCGCCGCGTGTCTTGCCGCCGCCCTCGTCGGTCTCCTTGCCGGTGAAGAGGTTGCCCGAGGGCAGGGTGTAGGTGCCGTCGGGCTCCGGGTGGACGCGGAGGATCTTGCCGTTGAGGTTGTTGGTGTTTCCGGCGGTGCGGCGCGCGTCGGCGAACGAGACGCCCTTGTAGTTCGGCTCGGGGTTGTTGCCCGAGTAACCGCTGCTGAAGCCACTGGAGTTGTTGTCGCCGGTCGCGATGTACAGGTTGCCCTTGGAGTCCCAGGTCATCCCGCCGCCCGCGTGGCAGCAACTGTGGATCTGCACCGGCCACTTGAGCAGCACCTTCTCGCTGCCCAGGTCCAGCTTGTTCGTCGCGAGGTCGAGAGTGAAGCGGGAGACCCTGCGCTCGGCCATCCGGGTGTCACGGTTGATCTGGGAGTGCGGTGTGTAGTGCAGGTACACCCAGCCGTTCTGCTGGAAGCCGGGGTCCAACTCGATGCCCAGCAAGCCCTCTTCCACCTTGATGAGCTCGTCGCCGCCGCCCTTGTTGCCGAAGACGGTGAGCGCGCCCGCGAGGGTGACCTTCTTCGTCCTCGGGTCGTAGACGTGGATCTCGCCCTTGCCCTTGCCGATGTCGGGGTTGTTCCAGTCGGTGACCACGGGCTGGGACGAGTCGGCGCCGCCCCGCCCGATGTAGAGGATGCGCCCGTCGGGCGCGGTGACCAGGCCGTGCGGCTCACCGATCTGGTCGTTCTGCCCCGGCTGGTTGGGCTGGGTCAGCCGCTCCGCCTTGTAGTTGGCGTCGATCGTCGCCTTGCAGTCGGCCCGCGCCAGACGGGACGTCCACAACAGGGCGCCGCGCAGATGCGTACGGAAGTCGGTCTCGTCGTACGCCGGGACGGTCCCGCCCATGCCCGTGTAGAAGGAACGGCCGCCGTCGTAGTCACGGCACCAACTCACCGGATGATCCCAGCCGTTGGCGCTCGCCCCCGGCTGGTACGTCGACTCGCGCACCCGGGCCACCGTGTGCACGGTGCCGGACGGGTTCTTCGTCCAGTTGAGCCACTTGTCGGGTCGCTTCCACTGCACGGGCAGGTCCTTGGTGGCCGGATTCTGCCGGTCACCGACCTCAACGGTCGCGCGCTGTACGGTCGTCGGGCTGGACGCGGCCGGGCGGGCGCCGATCAGGCCCGTGAACCAGTCCGAGTACGGCTCGGCGCGGGCCGCGTCATGGACGCCGACGAAACCGCCGCCCGCCTCCATGTAGGTCTCGAGTCCCGCCTCCTGCTCGGGATCCAGGACATCGCCGCCGCCGGTGAGGAGGACGACGGCGTTGAAGCCGCTCAGCCGGGTCTCGTCGGTGAAGACGGAGGCGTCGTCGGTGGCGACGACCCCGAACCGTTCGGACGCCGGCCCGGACAGCCCGATCCTCTCGATCGCCTCGATCCCGGCGTTCACGACGGGCGACTCGTCCCCGGCCGCCGCGGAGCCGTGGAAGATCAGCACCTGGGGGCCCGAACCTCCCGGCGGTGACTTGATCGACATCGTTGTCAGCGGCGGTTCCGGCGCCGGACCCGCATGGGCCGCGGGGCCCGACAGAAGCCCCGCGGTGACGACCGAGGCGGTCAGTGTGGCCGCCCAGGCCCGTCTCTTCGTGTCGCTCAACCCTCGTAAGTACATGGGCACCTCCTCGGTCACAGCAACAGCGCCAAGGAAGCTAGCCCCCTTTGACGTGGCTCGCCAATACCTATGACCGGAATGGGCTGAACTTTGTCCTGGGTGTGGATAAACACTCGGGCTGCCGCTACCGTCTCACAGGTTGATCACAGGTGCGTCTCCGCAAGATCCGTATCAGGGTGGGGAGTTCCGCATGGACGGGATGGACAGACGAGGGTTCAACAGGCGGGTGCTGCTGGGCGGCGCGGCCGCCGCGACATCGTTGTCCGTGGCCATCGAGACCGTCAGTGCTCCTGAGGCTGCGAGTGCCGCCACGCAGGCGAGGACGGCTCCGGCCGGCGGCGAGGTCAAGCGCATCAAGATGTACGCCGAGAAGTTGGCCGACGGGCAGATGGGCTACGGCTTCGAGAAGGGCAAGGCCTCGATACCGGGCCCGCTGATCGAGCTAAACGAGGGCGACACGCTGCACATCGAGTTCGAGAACGCGATGGACGTGGCGGCGAGCCTGCATGTCCACGGCCTGGACTACGAGATCTCCAGCGACGGCACCAAGCTGAACAAGAGCGATGTCGAACCCGGCGGCACCCGAACCTACACCTGGCGCACCCACGCCCCCGGCGCCCGCAAGGACGGCACGTGGCGCGCGGGGAGCGCCGGTTACTGGCACTACCACGACCATGTCGTCGGTACCGAGCACGGCACGGGCGGCCTGCGCAAGGGTCTCTACGGCCCGGTCATCGTCCGTCGCAAGGGTGACGTCCTCCCCGGCAAGACCGTAACCGTCGTCTTCAACGACCTGCTCATCAACAACAAGCCGGCCCACTCCGGCCCCAACTTCGACGCGACCGTGGGCGACCGCGTCGAGTTCGTCGTCATCACGCACGGCGAGTACTACCACACCTTCCATGTGCACGGTCATCGCTGGGCCGACAACCGCACAGGCATGCTCACCGGGCCCGACGACCCCAGCCAGGTCATCGACAACAAGATCGTCGGCCCCGCCGACTCCTTCGGCTTCCAGGTCATCGCGGGCGAAGGCGTCGGAGCCGGCGCCTGGATGTACCACTGTCACGTCCAGAGCCACTCCGACATGGGCATGGTCGGCCTGTTCCTGGTGCGCAAGACGGACGGGACGATCCCGGGATACGAGCCGCACGAGCCCCACGAGCCGCATGGGTCCGCTGATTCGGAAGCATCCGATGCGTCCGATGTGTCTGACACGACCGGCGCGTCCGGCGCGTCCCACAGGCACTGAGATCCCGGTGGTGAGCGTGCGTCACGCGGTGGTGCCGGGCGCGGAGGTTCGCGCGGCCGTGTCCTGTCGGCCGATGGCCTCGGCCACCTGCTCGATGGCGGCACGGAGGAAGTCGCCGTAGGCGTCCCGGGCGAGGCTCGGGGCGTGCTCCTCGGCCGCTTCGATGTGTTCGGTCGCGGCTTCGAAGGACGCGAGCCGGCGGTAGTTGTCCGCGAGATTGAGGTGCAGAGACGGGTAGAAGCCCGCGATGCGCAGACGGGCGTCGTGCTCCTGGACGCGCTGCTGGGTCACGGCGTCGGCGGCGTCCAGGGCCCGTACGTCCCAGGCCAGGGCCTGGGCGGGGTCGGTGTAGAGATCCGCCATGTAGTGCGCGAGGGCGCACCGGTGCAGCGGGTCGCCGGTGACACCGATCTCGGACCAGAGGCCCAGGAGTTGCCGGCGGGCAGAGGCGACGTCCCCGGCGCGGCCTTCGGTGACGGCCTGGGCGACGGCCTCCATGGTCGGGTCGGAGCTGCTGGGAGTGGCGGTCATGGGTGTGGTCCTTGTCGTCGTAGTTCAGCGGAATGGACTGCCCGGACGGAACGGTCTGCTCAGGCGGAAGCGTCGGGCTTGACGGGCATGGCCACCGTGGTGAGGTCGCCGCGGTCGGCGGAGCGGATCGTGACGGGCTGGTCAGGCCCCCGCAGGTCGAGCATCACGTCGGGTCCGACGGCGGTGCTCACGGCGGGATAGAGCGTCGTCAACTCGAACCAGATCTCGAGTTCCGGGCCCGTCACGGTGGCCGGAAGCCGCATCTCGGGCCGCTCGTCACCGGCCACCAGGATGTCCCTCCCGTGATCGGTCATGCGCAGGGCGATCCGCTCGCCGCAGTGCTCCTCCAGGGCTCGCAGGAGCAGCTCCTTCGAGAGCGTCACCCGGGTGGTGACCGCGGGCAACGCGGCGAGCATCAGCCGGAAGTCGGGGAACTCCTCCGCGAGCGACCGGCAGTACTGGTCCTCCCTGTCCGCCATACGCAGCCAGATGCCGTGCGCCGTCGCTTCGACGCGCACCAGCGCGCTGCGACGGACCTCGGCGACCGCCGCCCGCAGCTCGTCGCCGCTGACCGTGCCCGCCCACGTCGTCGTCGGCGGCTCGGACGGCACCAGCGTCCGGGTCGAGAGCCGATAGCGGTCGGTCGCGGTCAGAGTGACCGCTTCCTGGTCCGCCTCGATGCGCAGACCGCCGAGCACCGGCAGATCAGGCTCCCGCGCGGTCGCGGTCAGAACCTGCTCGACCGCGTCGGCCAGCACGGGCCCCTTCAGCGTGGCGACCGGCAGACTCGGCACGTCACCGAGGGACGACTTGAGGAGAACGGCCGTCCGCTGCGCCGCCGCCGCGTCCTCGAGAACCCGTGCGACGTGTTCGTCGATCAGCCGGGCCGCCTCCTCGATTCCGGCACCGAGGACCGCCTCGACAGCGGTGAGCGGCATGGCGATCTCGCGCAGCCGACGCAGCGCGGTGGCCCGGCTCACCTGGTCGGCGGTGTAGTAGCGGTAGCCCGAGGCCGGGTCGACCTCGGCCGGCCGCAGCAGCCCGGAGTCGGCGTAGAACCGCAGCGCGCTGGAGGTCAGACCACTGCGGCGGGCGAAGACACCGATGGGCATCAACTCGGAATTCGGATTCGGCTCAGAATGTGGCACCCGGCCATCCTTGGGCTTCAACCAACTCGAAGGTCAACACCGACAGGCCGGGCCGACTGCCGACTGCCGACTGCCGACTGCCGACCGCCGACTGCCGACTGCCGACCGCCGGTCGCCGGTCGGTGATCCGGGAGCGCTCTCAACGACGTCTTCCACAGGGCTATCCTGATCGCAACCGTCCCGGAGGAGAGTCCCGAAGTGACCGAGACAGCGTCGCGTCCCACATTGGAGGCCGTGGCCGCGCGGGCCGGGGTGTCCAGGGCGACGGTGTCGCGGGTCGTCAACGGGGGCGAGGGCGTTCGGGAACCGCTGGTCGAGCGGGTGCGGAGGGCGGTCGAGGAGCTCGGGTACGTGCCGAACCAGGCCGCCCGCAGTCTCGTCACCCGGCGGCACGACGCCGTGGCCGTGGTGATCGCCGAGCCGGAGACGAGGGTCTTCGCGGACCCCTTCTTCGCGCTCCAACTACGAGGCATCAGTAAGGAGTTGACCGCGCATGACTCGCAGCTCGTCCTGCTGCTCACCGAAGGCCCGGAGGACTACGCGCGCGTGGGGCGGTATCTCGCCGGCGGGCACGTCGACGGGGCGCTCGTCTTCTCGCTGCACCTGGACGACCCGCTGCCGGGACTGATCCGGGGCGCCGGCATCCCGACCGTGTTCGGCGGCCGGCCCGGCTGGGCCGACGGCATGCGCGGCGGCACGCCCACCGTGTACGTCGACAGCGACAACCGGGGCGGCGCGCGGGACGCCGTACGCCATCTCGTGGGCCTGGGCCGTACCCGGATCGCCCACATCACCGGGCCCCTCGACCAGACCTCGGCCGTGGACCGGCTCGACGGGTTCCGGGACGTCATGGTGGACGCCGACCCCCGGCTGATCGTGGCGGGCGACTTCACCCCTGCGGGCGGGGAGCGCGCGATGCGAGAACTCCTTGAACTTTGCCCGGAGTTGGACGCGGTGTTCGCCGCCAACGACGTATCCGCGTCCGGGGCGCTGCGGGTTCTGCGGGAGCGGGGGCGGCGGGTTCCCGAGGACGTCGCGGTGGTGGGCTTCGACGACATGCTGCCGGTGGCCGAGCAGTCCGATCCGCCGTTGACGACGGTCCGTCAGGACATAGAGGAGATGGGGCGGTTGATGGCCCGGCTGCTGTTCCGGGGCCTGGAACGCCGCGGGCCCGGCGAGCGGGAGCAGGGATTCGGCGAGCGGGGTGTGGGTGGCGCGCCGTCCAGCGTGGTCCTGCCGACCACACTCGTACGACGCGCCTCCGCGTAGCCGCTCCGGGCGCCTGATCAGGGGGTCTACGCTCCCACCGTCACCGTGAACCGGCGCGGGTTGCCGTCGTGGGCCGCGCCCGACACGTCGGGCCGGCCGTCGGGGCGTACGTCGTCATACGGAAAGGCGTACCCGATGGGCGAGTTGGCGTGCACCACGCGTGACCAGTGGTTCGTCACGGTCCCCCGGTAGTAGTCGGCTTCCGTCGCCCCGTTCGGCTGCGTGGGGTGGGTGAGCATGATCGAGCGGTTGAAGCCGGCGGCGAGACGGGCGAGGAGGGCCTTCTTGTCGTCGGGGTCGCCGGGGTTGTTGGCGAACGGGCCGTGGTTGCAGGTGAAGATGTCCTTCGAGGTCGGTTTGGCGAAGGAGTGGCCGCCGGGGAAGGTGAGGGTGTCGCCGGAGACCCGGCCGGCGAGAACGCCCCGCCCGCCCTGGAGGTCGATCCTCAGGTCCGTCCCCCGGTACTTCTCCCACACCTGGTCGATGTAGGAGTCCCAGTAAGCACGGAACGGCATTTGCTCGGGCCGGTCGAAGTACGGCGCCATGAGGTTCTGCGGTGAGATGACCCGCAGCACCTCGCCGTCGCCGCCCCGGATGACGAGCCGGTCCCACGGCCGGCCGTCCCGTGCCGACTGCGCCACCAGATCCGTGGCGATCCGGTCCACCGCCCCGTCGGGCAGTGTGGCGACCGTGTGCGTGGCGTCGCCCTCCAGCGTCAGCCCGATCGGCAGGGCCGTCACCAGGTCGACGTAGCTGATGTTGGCGAACAGCTGGGTGGGGTTGAACGTGAACTCGCAGAACGACCATGTCTTGCCGTAGTTGGGATCGGCGGGCGTCGCGAAGGCGGGCTCCACCAGAGCCGGGCCCGGGTTGAGGAAGAAGTCCAGCGTGCTGTCCCGCACGAAGTACACGCGGGCACCGTACATTTGAGGCAACGTCAGCACCCTGGGAGCTGAACCCGCTGCGCCGAGCGGGATCGCGCAGTCGACCGGGAGCGGTGTCTGCGGCGCCGAGGGTGAGGCCGGCCGGTAGACACTTCCGTCGGCCCGCAGGAGCACCCAGGCGCCCGTCGACTGCTCGTGCCCGGTGACGTAAGCCCGGACCGTGCCCGGCAACGAGGCGTTCCGCAGGGCGAGTTGGCAGGTCGCGGGCGCGGCCTGGGCGGGAGTGCCCAGGGCGCTCCCGACGACGGGGGCGCCGACGACGGCGGCGGTGCCGGACAGGAACATGCGACGGGAAATCACGGTGGGCCTCCTGAGACGTGGGGGAGTGGAGGCACAGCGGATGGGGGCCCCTGCTGTGGTGCACCCACTGTTCCCAGGGCGAGTTGAGGCGTCAAGACTTATGACTGAGAGCGCTCTCAACAATGTGTGGGCGTTCATGAGGTGACGACGGACCGAACGATGTCCGGGTGCGGCGGAGCGACGCCGAGCGATGCCGAGCGACACTGCCGCCGATCCGGCGGTGGTGGCGACGGTGCCGGTCGGCCCCGTCCTTCAGCCCGCCGGCTGCTCGCTCCTGATCACCGCGAACCGTGCCCCGTACGGGTCGGCGAGCTTGGCGAAACGCCCCGCGCCCGCGAGATCCGTGGCGGGCCTACGGACGCTGCCGCCCAGCTCCTGCGCCCTGCTCACCGCGGCGTCCGTGTCCGGGACCTCGAAGTACGGCAGCCAATACGGCCCGGACTCCGCCTCGCTCGGGTCCTCGGCGAGCGGGACGATGCCGCCGAACATGGACCTCGCTTCGGTCCCCGCCGGGTTCACGCAGGTGTAGCTGCCGCCGGCGATGTCGATCGCGGAGGTCTCCCAGCCGAACACGGAGTTGAAGAACCCGGCCGCCGCCGGCAGATCCGGTGTGTACAGCTCCAGCCAGCACAGTGCACCGGGGTCCATGACGACGCCGAGGCCCGTGATTCGGCTCGGCTGCCAGACGCCGAAGGGCACGCCCGCCCGGTCGGCGAGGATCGCCATGCGGCCCTCGTCCGCCACGTCCATGGGCTGCATCAGCACCGAGCCGTGGGCCTGCTCGACCGCCTTGGCCGTGGCGTCGGCGTCCGGTGTCCGGAAGTAGATGTTCCAGGACGGCGGGCCCTGCTCCGGGGGGTTCTGCATACCGGCCGCGGCGGTGCGGCCGTCGAGCTGGAAGAAGCCGTAGCCGCCCATCTCGGGGCCGGCCGACCGGAACTCCCAGCCGAAGAGGTGGTGATAGAAGGAGGCGGCGCCTTCGATGTCGGGGGTGCCGAGGTCGATCCAGTTCGGGGCGCCGGTGACGTAACGGGTGGTGAGCATTGCTGCGCTCCTCTGCGGGGGACGGAGGGCCGTTGCCTGTGCTGCCGAGTCTGGCACCGGTGCGCTGCCGCTGGGGCGCGGCCGTGGGGGTGTCGGGTGCGTTTCGTCGGCTGCGGGTGTGTGGGGGGCTGGTCGCGCGCCCACGCGGCGGAGCCGCATATCGCCACAGCCTTGCGCCTCTGAAGCCGGGCTGCGCCCCCATTGCCGGGCGTGGCGACGTTCGTTCGGCGCGCCGCCGTGCGTCGGCCGGTCGGGCGAGGGGAGCATGGAGGATCCGGGGCGTCGCGTTGATGTCGTGTTGATCGAACGTTTTTCGGTGCGCGGCACCATGCTGTGCATGCACAACGACACGATCACCCCAATCGACAGTGCCTGGCAGGAGCGGGCGCTGTGCGCGCAGACGGGGGCCGAATTCTTCTTTCCCGAGCCCGGCAGCTCGGTGCGTGAGGCGAAGCGCATCTGCGGCATGTGCGAGATGCGTACCGCATGTCTCGAGTACGCGCTGTCCAACGACGAGCGGTTCGGCGTCTGGGGCGGGCTGTCCGAGAAGGAGAGGCTGCGGCTCCGGCGCACCGAGAACGCCTGACGGACCGGCACCCAACACGCCAGGCCTGCCGGCACCGGACACGCCAGGCCTGCCGGCACCCAACACGCCAGGCCTGCCGGCACCGGACACGCCAGGCCTCCCGGCACCGGACACGCCAGGCCTGCCGGCTCCGGACACGCCAGGCCTGCCGGCTCCGGACACGCCAGGCCTCCCGGCACCGAACACGCCTGATCGGCCGCGAACCGCCGCGCTCCGTAAGCCGGGTCGGTCATAAATCGGTGGGTCCCGTCCAGGGCTGGCGCATAGGATCCGAGGGCGCGGTCCGGACGTAGCGCAGAGGCAGGCGCACCGCCTTGTCAGGGCGGAAACGCCGGTTCGAATCCGGTCGTCCGGACCGCGCTCGACAGCTGCGCACCGCGCTCGGCGTTCCGCGGATCCCAAGCCCGCGTGGGTCGGTCGGGACAGGGGAACACGGCACGGGACACGCGGGGCGGGGCACGCATGGGCGACGACGGCGGGATCACCGAGGAAGAGCTGACGGCCTTCCACCGTACGGTCGGCAGGCTGCGGGCGCTGCCCGTCGACGACCCCGTGCGGCTACGGGCCGAGCAGGTCGCCGCGTCCTTCGCGCGCGACGGCCGGCTCCGCCGCCGTAAGGCCCTCGGCGCCGAGAAGTCCGCCGCGGACGCCGCCGTGATGGCCGCGACCGCAACCGGAGCCCTGGAGCGGCGTGAGGACGCGCCGCTGTCGGACCCCGCGACGGGCGGCGGTGGGGGAGTCTTCCTGAAGCCGCGCACCTGCTATGTCTGCAAGACGCCCTATCGACAGGTCGACTCCTTCTACCACCGGCTGTGCCCGGACTGCGCCGCCGACAACACCGCACGCCGCGCCCTGAGCACCGACCTGAGCGGCCGCCGTGCGCTGCTCACCGGCGGCCGGGTGAAGATCGGCTTCCAGCTGGCGCTGATGATGCTGCGCGACGGCGTCGACCTGCTCGTCACCAGCCGCTTCCCGCACGACACCGTGCGCCGCTTCCGTGCCGAGCCCGGCAGCGAGAAGTGGCTCGACCGGCTGGCCGTCATCGCCGTCGACCTGCGGGACCCGCGCCAAGTACTGGGCCTGTGCGAGCAGTTGAGGCAGGAGGGCGAGCCGCTCGACATCCTGGTGAACAACGCGGCCCAGACGGTACGGCGGCCACCCGAGTCGTACGCACTGCTCGCCGCCGGGGAGTACGACGCGCTGCCCGAAGGGGCGCGGCAGGCACCCGGGTTCACGCCGATGCGGATGCTGGAGGACGGGGCCGCCGCCCTGCCCCTCGCGTTGCGCGAGGCCGACGAGGCCGGGCTGCTGCCCGACCCCTCACCGGAGAACTCCTGGTCGGCGCGGCTCGGCGAACTCGACCCGGCGGAGGTCCTGGAGACCCAACTGGTCAACTCCCTGGCCCCGGCGCTCCTCTGCGACCGGCTGCTGCCGCTGCTGCTCGCCGCGCCGCGCCCCCGCCGTTACGTGGTCAACGTGACCGCCGTCGAGGGCCGTTTCGCCGTGCGCAACAAGACGGCCGGGCATCCGCACACCAACATGGCCAAGGCCGCCCTCAACATGCTCACCCGCACCAGCGCCGCCGAACTCGCCGAGCAGGGCGTCCACATGTGCGCCGTCGACACCGGTTGGATCACCGACGAGAACCCCGCGCCCAAGAAGCACCGAATGGCCGGCGCGGGCTTCCGCACCCCGCTCGACATCGTCGACGGCGCGGCCCGCGTCTACGACCCGATCGTGCGCGGGGAGGCGGGCGACCCGGTGTCCGGGGTGTTCCTGAAGGACTACCGGGAGGCGGAGTGGTGAGGGGCATTCGCCCCGCCGAAATAGGTCGCCCGGCAGTGCGCCGAGGAACTACCCTCGCCCCCAAGGGTGGGGCCGTAGCGCAGAGGCAGGCGCGCCGGTCTCCAAAACCGGAACACGCTGGTTCGAATCCAGCCGCCCCGCCCCCTGCGCTTCACGGCACTCGAGGTGAGCGGTTACGCCCCGGCCCGCGCGGCCATCCGCGCCTTGCGTGCCGCCAGCTTCTCGTCGAACTTGCGGGCCTCCGCGTCGAGTCCGCCCATGTAGAGGCCGAGCTCTTCCTGGGCTTTCGTGCCTTCGGGGCCGAGGCCGTCGATCTCCATGATCTTCAGGAAGCGGATGACGGGCGCGAGGACGTCGTCGTGGTGGATGCGCATGTTGTAGACCTCGCCGATGGCCATCTGCGCGGCGGCGCGCTCGAAGCCGGGCATGCCGTGGCCGGGCATGCGGAAGTTGACGACGACATCGCGGACGGCCTGCATGGTGAGGTCGGGGGCGAACTCGAACGCGGCCTTCAGCAGGTTCCGGTAGAAGATCATGTGGAGGTTCTCGTCGGCCGCGATGCGCGCCAGCATGCGGTCGCACACGGGATCACCGGAGTGGTGGCCGGTGTTGCGGTGCGAGACGCGGGTGGCGAGCTCCTGGAAGGCGACGTACGCGACCGTGTGGAGCATCGAGTGCCGGTTGTCCGACTCGAAGCCCTCACCCATGTGGGACATACGGAACTCTTCGAGCTTGTCCGGGTCCACCGCGCGCGAGGCGAGCAGGTAGTCGCGCATCACGATGCCGTGCCGGCCCTCCTCCGCGGTCCAGCGGTGCACCCAGGTGCCCCAGGCGCCGTCACGGCCGAAGAGGGTGGCGATCTCGTGGTGGTAGCTGGGCAGGTTGTCCTCGGTCAGCAGGTTCACTACGAGGGCGATCCGGCCGACCTCGGTGACCTTCGACTGCCCCTTTTCCCAGGCCTCGCCGTCCTCGAAGAAGCCGGGGAAGTTGCGGCCGTCGCTCCACGGCACGTACTCGTGCGGCATCCAGTTCTTGGTGACCTTCAGATGCCGGTTGAGTTCCTTCTCGACGACTTCCTCCAGCGCGTACAGCAGCCGCGCGTCGGTCCATTCGGTGGACGGGCTGCCGAGGTGAGGAGAAGTGATCGACACAGACGCTCCAGGGGGACAAACGGGGGAGTTGTAATTTTGTGGGCGGCCACGGGCGGGTGACCTGAACCTACGGCATCGTAGGCTACGAACCCGTAGGTTACGATGCCGTAGGTTAAGTGTGCTGTAAAGACCGCTGATCAGCGGGGTCCACAAGCCGTCGGTGGGCATGCCGAAGGCCCCGTGGACCCGCAGGTCCCGGGGCCGCAAGGGCGAGGGGATCTCCGCTCAGGCGTACAGCTCCCGCAGCCGCACCGAGAGGCATGTCACACAGCCCTCCAGCTTCTCGAACTCGCTGATGTCGACCACGACGGGCTCGTACCCGAGGTCGGAGTACAGCTCCGCCGTCTTCGGCGCGCTAGCCGCCATCAGCAGCTTGTCGCCGCCCAGGAGCACCACATGCGCCCCGGCCTCCTCGGGCACCGGCAGGAAGCGCCCGAACAGTGACGGCGTGTCCATCTTCGGGATGTGCCCGACGACCGTGCCGTCGGGCAGCGCGGTGACCGCCGACTTCAGATGCAGCACCTTGCTCACGGGCGCGGAGACGACCCGCGCCCCGAGCGGCTCGAACGCGGCGCGCAGCTGCTGCACCCCGGTCGCGTTGGTGCGCCCGCCCCGGCCCACGAACACGGTGTCGCCGACCTTGAGGACGTCGCCGCCCTCCAGCGTGCCCGGCGCCCACACCCAGTTCACCGAGCAGCCGAGCGCGGCCACGGCCTCCTCGATCCCATCGGTCTCGGCCCGCCGGGACTCGGCTCCGGGACGCGCGATCAACGCCACGTTCTTGTACATGACCACGGTGTCCTCGACGAACACCGAGTCCGGGCAGTCGTCGGCCGGATCCACCTCGATGGTCTCCCAGCCGTGGTCGCGCAGGGCCTCCCCGTACGCCTCCCACTGCTCGACCGCGAGGTCGACGTCCACCTGTGTGCGTTCGACGTGCGTGACGAGGCCTTCGGCCAGGCGGGGGCTGGGACGGCGGACCAGGGCCTTCTTGCTGGGCACGTGTGGGACTCCGAATCGAACGACGGTTTTCCGGCGCCCGTGAAGCGACGCCGGTCCGCCATCATGCAGCCCCGGTCCTCGTGGGCAAAACCCGCGGAGGCAGGCTGTGGCCCTCCTGAGATACTCGGCGGTAGGCAAACCGTCGACGGACGCCCCCGCCGGCCGGCCGGGTCAGCCGGTCACTCCGACCTCCTCCGGTGTGGTCGCCCGCAGCTCTCCCTCCTCCATCAGCAGCCATCGGGTGATCCCGATCGACTCCAGGAACGGCAGGTCGTGGCCGGCCACGATCAGCGCGCCCTCGTACGACTCCAGGGCGGTCGTCAGCTGCCGCACGCTCGCCATGTCGAGGTTGTTCGTCGGCTCGTCCAGCATCAGCAGCTGAGGGGCGGGCTCGGCGAGCATCAGGGCGGCGAGGGCGGCCCGGAAGCGTTCCCCGCCGGACAGCGTCGCCGCCGGCTGGTCGGCGCGGGCGCCCCGGAACAGGAAGCGGGCGAGACGGGCCCGGATCCGGTTGTTGGTGGCGTCCGGCGCGAACCGGGCCACGTTCTCGGCGACCGTCAGCTCGTCGTCGAGGACGTCGAGCCGTTGTGGCAGGAACCGCATCGGCACATGTGCCTTCGTCTCGCCCCGCACCGGCTCCAGCTCGCCCGCGATCGTCCGCAGCAGCGTGGTCTTGCCCGAGCCGTTGCGGCCGATCAGCGCGATCCGCTCCGGGCCGCGCAGGTCGAGTCCGCCGCCCACCCGGCCGCCGTACTTCAGCTCCAGATCCAGCAGGGTGAGGACGGTACGGCCCGGCGGCACGGCCGTGTACGGCAGCTCGACGCGGATCTCGTCCTCGTCCCGTACGGCCTCCACCGCGTCGTCGAGCCGTTCCTTCGCCTCGGTGAGCTTCTCCTCGTGCATGATCCGGTGCTTGCCGGCGGACACCTGGGCCGTGCGTTTCTTCAGCTTCATCACGGCCCGGGGTTCACGCTTGTTCTCGTACATCTTGTTGGCGTAGCGCGTGCGCTTGGCCAACTTGGTGTGCGCGTCGACGAGTTCGCGCTTCTGCTTCTTCAGGTCGGCCTCGGCGACGCGCACCATGCGCTCCGCCGCCTCCTGTTCGGTGGTCAACGTGTCTTCGTACACGGAGTAGTTGCCGCCGTACCAGGTGACCTCGCCGGAGTGCAGATCCGCGATCTGGTCGACCAGTTCGAGGAGTTCACGGTCGTGGCTGACCACGATCATGACCCCGGACCACGACTCGACGGCGTCGTACAGCCGTCGCCGCGCGTACAGGTCGAGGTTGTTGGTCGGCTCGTCCAGGAGGAGGACGTCGGGGCGGCGCAGCAGCAGCGCGGCCAGGCGCAGCAGCACCGACTCGCCGCCCGAGACCTCGCCGATCGTGCGGTCCAAGTGGACATGCCCCAGGCCGAGTTGGCCGAGGGTCGCCAGGGCGCGCTCCTCCACGTCCCAGTCGTCGCCGATCGCCGTGAAGTGCTCCTCGGCCACGTCGCCCGCCTCGATGGCGTGCAGCGCGGCGCGGGCGGCGGCGATGCCGAGCGCCTCGTCGACCTTCAGGCCGGTGTCGAGCGTGACGTTCTGCGGGAGATAGCCGACCTCACCCGCCACGCGGACGGTGCCGCCGACCGGGGCGAGTTCACCGGCGATCAGCTTCAACAGGGTCGATTTTCCAGACCCGTTGACGCCGACGAGCCCGGTCCGGCCGGGGCCGAACGCGATCTGTAGGTCGTCGAAGACGGGGGTGCCGTCGGGCCAGGCGAAGGACAGGGACGTGCAGGTGAGAGAAAGGGGAGTAGACATGAGGGACCTCGCGGGTGAGGGAAGCGGCCAGGGGCGACGCGTTCGAAACACCGCGAGGGGCGACACTACGAGGGCAAGAGAAAAGCCCGCTGCCGGAGGACGGCTCGTACGCCGAGGTCGCACGCAGGGCACACAGGAACGCCGGGAAACGGCAAGGTGTGTGACGCGGTGTCTCAGGACCTCAGACGAGCAACGTCCTTCTCCAATCGACGGCAACAGGACCGTGGAACAACGTACGGAGGGGGTCGGAAGGCTGTCAACGCATTAACGCGGCACATCCGGACCGGCCGGACCGACGCCCGGATCGGCCGCCCCCGGACGGAGCGGGGCGGCGTCCAAGGACGACCTCAGCAAGCGTCCCGCATCAGCTGAGCCAGGTCGTGATCCAGGTCGACCTGGTGGTGTTCCAGGCCGAGCGGCACCAGTTCGATCGTGCGGTCCAGGAAGCGCCGTACCTCGCCGGCGTGGACGTGCACCACGGCGGTGCCCTCGGGGGCGTGGAACTCCAGGACCAGTCGCTCGTAGCCGTACGGGCGGACCCGGACGTCTCCGTAGCCGACCGATTCCTCCATGCCGGTCACGAGGAGTTCGCGGGCGAAGGTCCAGCAGACCTCGACACCTTCCAGCGTGGCCGGGGCGGGGAAGGTCATACGGACGGCGAAGGGGTCGCGACGGTCGTAGTGGAGCGTTGCGGGAATGCTCGGCATCCGCGGCGCGGCGGCGACGAGACGGGCCTCTACGGGCTGCTCGATGACGGTGGACAACGCCTTGCTCCCTTGTGACGGGTGGACGGACTCCGGATGACTGAGGCCGGGCATTTCAGAAGACGCCGGATCGGGCCGATCCGTGCACATGAGGGTCGAGTGACCTCTGTCACCGAGCCCAATCACTGAGGTGATCCATTTCTCATCCCGTGTTCCGGGATATGGGAGAGGACACCGGACGCCGCCCGGTGGTTCCCGGACGAGGGCATCTGGACGGCACCGGATCGGTGCACTAGCTTCGCCCGCCATGAGGGGCTTGGGGCAGTCGAGACGGATGAGTCGGACGAGTCGGACGATGACGACGGGCCTGGCCGCGGCGGTGCTCGCCGCCGCCCTGGCGGTGCCCGCACAGGCACAGGGGGAAGGCCGTCCACCGCACTGGGAACTGAAGGAAACCGGCACTGACGTGCGCTTTCGCGGCCTCGCCGCCGTCAGCCGGAGCAGCGCGTGGCTGGCGGGTTCCGCAGGGACCGTGCTGCGCACCGGCGATGGAGGCAGGACCTGGCGCAACGTCTCACCGCCCGGCGCACAGGATCTGCAGTTCCGGGACATCGAGGCATTCGACGCACGCAGGGCGGTCGTGCTCGCCATCGGCGAGGGCGAGGCCTCCCGCGTGTACCGCACGGACGACGGCGGTGCGACGTGGACCGAGTCGTTCCGAAACACCGATCCGCGCGCATTCTACGACTGCCTCACCTTTTTCGACCCCCGCCACGGACTCGCCATGAGCGACCCGGTGGACGGCAGGTTCCGCATCCTGTCCACGAAGGACGGCGGGCGCTCCTGGCAGGTCCTGCCGAACGAGGGCATGCCGCCGGCCCTGGAGGGTGAGGCGGGCTTCGCGGCGAGCGGGCAGTGCCTGGTCAACTCCGGTCCGCGCGACGTGTGGCTGGCGACCGGCGGGGCCGCACGCGCGCGTGTGCTGCACTCCGCCGACCGAGGGCTGACCTGGACGGCCGCCGACACGACCGTCCCGGCCGGCGACCCGGCCCGCGGCGTCTTCGCGCTCGCCTTCCGCGACCGGGCGCACGGCATCGCCGTCGGCGGCGACTACCGCGCCGACCAGCCGTCCCCGCAGGCGGCGGCCACCACCGGCGACACCGGCCGCACCTGGACGCCCGCCGCGCAGCCGCCGCCCGCCTACCGCTCCGGCGTCGCCTGGCTCCCGTACAGCCGTACGACCGCCCTCGCCGTCGGCCCCACCGGCACCGACCTCACCACCGACGGCGGCCGCACCTGGCGCACGGTCGACACCGGCTCGTACGACACCGTCGACTGCACACCGGACCAGGGCTGCTGGGCGGCGGGGGAGAAGGGACGGGTGGCCCGGCTGGAGAACTGACCGGCACGGGGTTGTTCCAGTCGAAATGGGTACTTGTGGCGTGTTCGAATCACGAAGGGAGTGATCGGCCATGCCGCGCGGTTCGAGCCCCAAGAGGGAACGCCAGTACGAGCACATCAAGGAGAGCGCCGAGGACCGCGGCGAGAGCGAGTCGCGCGCCAAGGAGATCGCCGCCCGGACGGTCAACAAGGAACGCGCCCGGTCCGGCGAGTCGAAGACCGCGAGCCGCACCTCCACCCAGGACATGTCGTCGAGCAAGCGCGGCGGGCAGCGCTCGCACAAGGGGTCCGAGGGGCCCACGTACGACCAGCTCTACGAAGAGGCCAAGAAGCGGGGCGTCCAAGGCCGTTCCGACATGAACAAGAGCCAGCTCAAGCGCGCCCTCGGCAACAAGTAGCCCTCGGCCGCGCCCCCGCGCCGGGGTGCGTACGCTCGTCAGCACCATGACGACCGTACGCATCCCCGCGGGCTGGCCCGCCACCGAAGAGCAAGCCCTCGCCGTGCAGGACGAGTTGCGGGGCAAGGTGGTCCTCGACGAGGCCGGGCCGCCGCCCGGCACCGGGCACGTCACCGGCGTCGACGTGGCGTACGACGACGAGCGGGACGTCGTCGCGGCGGCGGCCGTGGTGCTCGACGCGGCGACGCTCGGCGTGGTCGCGGAGGCCACGGCGATCGGGCAGGTCTCCTTCCCGTACGTCCCCGGACTGCTCGCGTTCCGTGAGGTCCCGACCGTGCTGGCCGCGCTCGACGCGCTGCCGTGCGACCCCGGCCTCGTCGTCTGCGACGGCTACGGTCTCGCACATCCGCGCCGCTTCGGCCTCGCCGCCCACCTCGGCGTCGTCACCGGACTGCCCACGATCGGCGTCGCCAAGAACCCCTTCACCTTCACGTACGACGACCCCGGCACCCCGCGCGGCAGCACCTCCCCGCTCCTCGCGGGCACCGAGGAGGTGGGCCGCGCCCTGCGCACCCGCGACGGCGTCAAACCGGTCTTCGTCTCCGTCGGCCACCGCGTGAGCCTCTCCGGCGCCTGCGCCCACACCCTCGCCCTCACCCCGGCCTACCGCCTCCCGGAAACCACCCGCCGCGCCGACTCCCTCTGCCGCCGCGCCCTCCGGGCCGCGACCGACTGAACCTCCGGCACCGGCCGTGAGGGGCCCGCTGGGGCACTCCTCGTGTGTACGTGCGGACCGGGTACCTGAGTACGAACTGAGTACGAGTACGGATATCGGTTCGTCGTCATGATCGGCAGGCTGTGCCGTATGACGACGCACCGAGCCCCGAAGCCCGCCGCCAGCTCCACCCAGCCCGTCGAGCGTGCCGTGACGACCGGACTGCTCCTCGCCGTGATCGTCGGACTGGCCTGGATCGCCGGCATGGTCTACACGGTGACGGGGTGGGCCCAGTAGGACGGTGCGCGCGTCACCGGGACGCGGCCACCCGGAACGTGATCCCCGCCGCGCGCAGCCGCTCGATCAGCGCGTCGCCCATCGCGACCGCCGTCGTGACCTGCCCCGCCGTGGCCGGAAGGTCGTCGAAGGCCAGGCACAGCGCGGACTCGGCGAACATCTTCGCCGTCTCGCCGTAGCCGGGGTCGCCGCCCGCGACCTCCGTGAAGACCCGGCGCCCGCCGCCCTCGCCCACGAACCGCACTGAGAACCAGCTCTTGGCCCGCTTCTCCGCGCTCGGCCCTTCACCCGGCTTGAGCCGGTCGCCCAACCAGCGCCGCACGGGCGGCACTTGGGCCGCGGCGACGACCGCGCCGACGAACGCGACCCCGCCCACCGCGAACGGCAGGGTCTTCACGGCCGCGTAGTGGCGGTAGCGGAAGTCCGGACCGTAGCGCCGCAGGGCGCGCGCCGAGCGCTGCACCACCTGCGCGTCGATGGTCGGCAGCGGAAGCGCCCACGCCCCGACCTCCTTGGCGAACCGGGGGGCGCTCACCGGCGCGTACGCCCGCCGCCCCACGATGCGCGGCTCGTGCCGCTTGCGGTCCTGCGCGGCGGCCATCGTCTGCCGGCCGCGGGAGAATCCGGTCAGCGCGGAGTTGAACGTACCGCCCGAGAACATGCCCTCGGCGCGCACGAAGCCGTCCACGGTGATCGGCACGTCCTCGGGGAGTTGCCGCACGGTGAAGTACGCGCCCAGGTCGTGCGGTACCGAGTCGAAGCCCGCCGCGTGCACGATCCGGGCACCGGTCTCGCGCGCGCGTGCGTCGTGTCTGACAAACGTCAGGTCGACGAACTCGGGCTCACCGGTGAGATCCAGATAGTCGGTGCCTTCGTCGGCGCACGCGGCCACCAACTCCTCGCCGTGGGTGATGTACGGGCCGACGGTCGTGGCCACCACCCGTGCCTGCCGGGCGAGTTCGCGCACGGCCTGCGGATCGGACCCGTCCGCCCGGAGCACACCGATCTCCGCGCCGCCGGGCAGCCGCTCGCGCAGGGCCGCGAGCTTCTCCGCGTTGCGCCCGGCGATGGCCCAGCGCAGCCCCTCGGGCGCGTGCTCGGCGAGATACTCCGCGGTGAGCTCCCCGACGAACCCCGTGGCCCCGTAGAGCACGATGTCGTACGCCCGCTCCGCCTTGCCCTGCCCGCTGCTCATGAAACCCCTCAGCACTCGCCCACGCGCCGTTGTCGGTGGCTGAGGCTAGCGTGAGGGACGAGCAGCCGAGCGCGCGGGATCCGGAGGTGGCCGTGACCGTACCCAGGAACGCCCTGAAAAAGTGGGAGAAGGTGCGCGAGTTCGCCCTCGGGATGCCCGGCGCGGTCGAGGAGTTCCCGTGGGGCGAGAGCGTCGCGAAGGTCAACAGGAAGGTGTTCGTGTTCCTCGGCATGGATGACGGCAGTTATCCGCTGGGCGTCACCGTCAAGCTCAGGGACGAGGAGACCCATGCCCACGCCCTGGCCTGCCCCGGTGCCGAGCCCGCGGGGTACGGCCTGGGCAAGGCCGGGTGGGTGCGCGTCCCGCTGCAGGAGAAGGGCGCCCCGGGCGCGGAGCTGCTGTGCGACTGGGTCGAGGAGAGCTACCGCGTGATCGCCCCGAAGAAGCTGATAGCGGAGCTGGAGGCCCGCTGAGATCGGCGCCGGGGGCCTGGTGAGGGCGGGCTGACACGTGCCGCGACTCCGGGCACAATGACTAAGCGTTTGCTCATTCGGGGCTTGTGCGGAGTGGAACACGTTCTTAGCATCACTGGTGTTACATCGTTTGTGTCACAGAGCTTGGGGGCTCCATGGCAGTGGCGAAGACGCCCGGGCACGGCCCGCTCACCGGTGTGCGCGTGGTCGAACTGGCGGGCATCGGGCCCGGACCGTTCGCCGCCATGCTTCTCGGTGACCTCGGCGCCGACGTCGTCCGCGTCGACCGGCCGGGTGGCGCGGGACTCGCCGTGAACCCCCGGTACGACGTCACCAACCGCAACAAGCGGTCGGTGATCGTCGACCTGAAGTCCGAGGACGGCCCGGACACCGTCCTCGACCTCGCCGAACGCGCCGACATCCTGATCGAGGGCTACCGGCCGGGCGTCGCCGAACGTCTCGGCGTCGGCCCCGAGACCTGCCACGCCCGCAACCCGCGGCTCGTCTACGGCCGGATGACCGGCTGGGGCCAGCGTGGTCCCCTCGCCCAGCGCGCCGGCCACGACATCGCGTACATCGCCCTGACCGGCACCCTCGGCATGATCGGCAGCCCGGACGCCCCGCCGGCCGTCCCCGCCAACCTCCTCGGCGACTACGCGGGCGGCTCCCTCTACCTCGTCGTCGGTGTCCTCGCCGCCCTCCACCACGCCCGTGCGACCGGCGCCGGCCAGGTCGTGGACGCGGCGATCGTCGACGGCACCTCGCACCTCTCCGCGATGATCCACGGCATGCTCGCCGCCGGCGGCTGGCAGGACCGCCGCGCCGCCAACCTCCTCGACGGCGGCTGCCCCTTCTACGGCACGTACGAGACGGCCGACGGCCGGTACGTCGCCGTCGGGGCACTGGAGCAGCAGTTCTACGACGAGTTCGTCGACCTCCTCGGCATCGGGGACCGGGCACCGGCCCGCAAGGACACGGCCGCCTGGGGCGAGCTGCGCGAGACGGTCGCGGCTCGCTTCAGGACCCGTACGAGGGACGAGTGGACGGCCGTCTTCGAGGGTTCCGACGCCTGTGTGGCCCCCGTCCTGTCGCTGCACGAGGCCCCGCACCACGCGCATCTCGCGGCCCGGGGCACCTTCACCGACTTCGGCGGCATCACCCAGCCCGCCCCCGCACCCCGCTTCTCCGCCACCCACACCTCGGTCCGCACCGGACCCGCCCAGCCGGGCGCCGACACGGCGGACGTGGCCCACGACTGGGGCATAGCAGGCCTCCTGAAGGACGCTGCCTCGAAGGTCGCGGCCTCGAAGGACACCGCGTCGAAGAACACCGACTGACTCCGGCCCCCGGGCCGCACCCTCCCGCCACTCGAAAGGCCAGACTCGTGAGCACCGAAGCGTATGTGTACGACGCGATCCGCACCCCACGCGGCCGCGGCAAGGCGAACGGCTCCCTGCACGGCACCAAGCCCATCGACCTCGTCGTCGGGCTGATCCACGAGGTCCGACGTCGTTTCCCCGGCCTCGATCCGGCCGCCGTCGACGACATCGTGCTCGGCGTCGTGGGCCCGGTGGGCGACCAGGGCTCCGACATCGCCCGGACCGCCGCGATCGCCGCCGGGCTGCCGGACACGGTGGCCGGCGTACAGGAGAACCGCTTCTGTGCCTCGGGTCTGGAGGCCGTCAACCTGGCCGCCGCGAAGGTCCGTTCGGGCTGGGAGGACCTGGTGCTCGCGGGCGGCGTCGAGTCGATGTCCCGGGTGCCGATGGCCTCGGACGGCGGAGCGTGGTTCAACGACCCCATGACCAACCTGGCCGTCAACTTCGTGCCGCAGGGCATCGGCGCCGACCTCATCGCCACCGTCGAGGGATTCTCCCGGCGTGACGTGGACGAGTACGCGGCGCTGTCCCAGGAACGGGCGGCGGCCGCCTGGAAGGACGGCCGGTTCGACAGGTCCGTCGTCCCCGTCACGGACCGCGCGGGCCTCGTGGTCCTCGACCACGACGAGTACCTGCGGCCCGGCACGACCGCCGACTCGCTGGCCAAGCTGAAGCCGTCGTTCGCGGACATCGGCGAACTGGGCGGCTTCGACGCGGTGGCGCTGCAGGAGTACCACTGGGTCGAGGAGATCGACCACGTCCACCACGCGGGCAACTCCTCCGGCATCGTGGACGGCGCGTCGCTCGTCGCCATCGGCACCAAGGAGATCGGCGAGCGGTACGGCCTGCGCCCGCGCGCCCGGATCGTCTCCGCCGCCGTCTCCGGCTCCGAGCCCACCATCATGCTCACCGGCCCCGCGCCCGCGACCCGTAAGGCCCTCGCCAAGGCCGGGCTGACCATCGACGACATCGACCTCGTCGAGATCAACGAGGCGTTCGCCGCCGTGGTGCTCCGCTTCGTCAGGGACATGGGCCTCTCGCTCGACAAGGTCAATGTGAACGGCGGCTCGATCGCCCTCGGCCACCCACTCGGCGCGACCGGCGCGATGATCCTCGGCACCCTCATCGACGAACTGGAGCGGCAGCACAAGCGGTACGGGCTGGCCACGCTGTGCGTGGGCGGCGGCATGGGTATCGCGACGATCGTCGAACGCATCTGACGTTCCCGCAGCGGCCAAAGACTCTGACACTCACGGAGACCCTCACATGACCGAGAGCACCACCATCCGCTGGGAACAGGACCGCACGGGCCTCGTCACCCTCGTCATCGACGACCCGAACCAGTCCGCGAACACCATGAACCAGGCGTTCCGCGACTCCCTCGCGGCGATCACCGACCGGCTGGAGGCCGAGCAGGACACGATTCGCGGCGTCATCATCACCTCCGCCAAGAAGACGTTCTTCGCCGGCGGCGACCTCCGCGACCTCATCAAGGTCACCCCCGAGACGGCGCAGCAGCTGTTCGACGGCGGTCTGGAGATCAAGCGCAACCTGCGCCGTATCGAGACCCTGGGCAAGCCGGTCGTCGCGGCGATCAACGGCGCGGCCCTGGGCGGTGGTTACGAGCTGGCCCTCGCCTGTCACCACCGGATCGCCCTCGACGCCCCCGGCTCGAAGATCGGCTGTCCCGAGGTCACCCTCGGTCTGCTGCCCGGAGGCGGTGGCGTCGCCCGCACCGTACGGCTGCTGGGCATCGCCGACGCCCTGCTGAAGGTGCTGCTCCAGGGCACCCAGTACACCCCGCAGCGTGCCCTGCAGAACGGCCTGATCCACGAAGTGGCCGCCACGCAGGACGAGTTGATGGACAAGGCCCGCGCCTTCATCGACGCCAACCCCGAGTCGCAGCAGCCCTGGGACAAGCCCGGCTACCGCATCCCCGGCGGCACCCCCGCCCACCCGAAGTTCGCGGCGAACCTGCCGGCCTTCCCCGCCACCCTGCGCAAGCAGACGAACGGCGCGCCCTACCCGGCGCCGCGCAACATCCTCGCCGCCGCCGTCGAGGGCGCCCAGGTCGACTTCGAGACCGCCCAGGTCATCGAGGCCCGGTATTTCGTGGAGCTGGCCGCCGGGCAGACCTCGAAGAACATGATCCAGGCTTTCTTCTTCGATCTCCAGGCCGTCAACTCCGGGGCGAACCGTCCCAAGGGCATCGCGCCCCGTCAGGTCCGCAAGGTCGCCGTCCTCGGCGCCGGGATGATGGGCGCGGGCATCGCGTACTCGTGCGCCCGCGCGGGCATCGACGTCGTCCTGAAGGACGTGACGCCCGAAGCCGCCGCGAAGGGCAAGAACTACTCGGAGAAGCTCTGTGCCAAGGCGGTCGCCAAGGGCCGCACCACCCAGGAGAAGGCCGACGCGCTCCTCGCCCGTATCACCCCCACCGCCGACCCGGCGGACCTCGCGGGCTGCGACGCCGTCATCGAGGCCGTGTTCGAGAACACCGAGCTCAAGCACAAGGTCTTCCAGGAGATCGAGGGGGTCGTGGCACCGGACGCCCTCCTCTGCTCCAACACCTCGACCCTCCCCATCACCGAGCTGGCCGAGGGTGTCGTCCGCCGGTCCGACTTCATCGGTCTGCACTTCTTCTCACCCGTCGACAAGATGCCGCTCGTCGAGATCATCAAGGGTGAGCAGACGGGCGACGAGGCTCTGGCCCGTGCCTTCGACCTCGTCCGCCAGATCAAGAAGACCCCGATCGTCGTCAACGACTCACGCGGCTTCTTCACCTCCCGTGTCATCGGCCACTTCATCAACGAGGGTGTCGCGATGGTGGGGGAGGGCATCGAGCCCGCGTCCGTCGAACAGGCGGCGGCCCAGGCGGGCTACCCCGCCAAGGTCCTCTCCCTCATGGACGAGCTGACCCTCACCCTGCCCCGCAAGATCCGCACCGAGTCCCGACGGGCCGTGGAGGAGGCGGGCGGCACATGGACCGTCCACCCCGCGGAGGCCGTCATCGACCGCATGGTCGACGAGTTCGCCCGCCCGGGCCGCAGCAGTGGCGCCGGCTTCTACGACTACGCCCCCGACGGCCGCCGCGCCAAACTCTGGCCCGGCCTCCGCGAGCACTTCACCAAGCCCGGGTACCGGATCCCCTTCGAGGACATGCAGGAACGCATGCTCTTCTCGGAGGCCCTGGACACCGTGCGCCTGGTGGAGGAGGGTGTCCTGACCTCCGTCGCCGACGCCAACGTCGGCTCCCTCTTCGGCATCGGTTTCCCCGGCTGGACCGGCGGAGTCCTCCAGTACATCAACGGCTACGAGGGCGGCCTTCCGGGCTTCGTCGCCCGTGCGCGGGAGTTGGCCGACCGCTACGGCGACCGCTTCACCCCACCTGCTCTGCTGGTGGAGAAGGCGGAGACGGGGGAGCGGTTCGGGGACGCGTGATCCCTCCGGGCGCGGGGGGGGCGTTCCAGGGCCCCCCCCCCCCAACCCCGCCCCGTCGCGTATAAACAAAAGAAGCAGCCCACGCCCCA
>NZ_JBHVDX010000031.1:0-64657 GCF_042802555.1 Streptomyces sp. NPDC057474
GCGGAAACGCTGGTCAGGGCCTTTTCTGTGCATGCCAAAACTGCAACGGCCTACCTGACCGTGAGCAATTGTGCGCAGCTGGCTGTCTTCAAGCACGTTGACCAGGGATTTTGTGACGACCAGGGCGGGGGGAACATGTATCAGCCGTCCCACGAGCGGAGTGACGGAACATGTATGGGACATGCGCGGGACGAAAATCCGCGACAGATCGCTCGGTCGTTGGGTGTACCCCCTGTGACCTGCGCCTTACTGGAAAGTCGGACCATGTGAGCAAACATGGGGGACGGCCGTGTGTCTTTTGCCGAGCGGCACGAGGACTCAGGACAGGTCGTCCTCAGGCTACGGCGGCGCGCGTTTCCGGCTCCCAGGTCGCCAGAAGAGCGGGAGCCGGCGCGGCCCAGTCCTCGGCGTCTTGGAGCAGGTCGACGGCCTTCATCGTGCCCTCCGCTGCCAGGAGTTGTTCGCCGATGCCTTGGGGAACCCACAGGGCGGCGGTTCCCCGGTACCAGTCCACGGCCACCTGGTACACCGCGACGACCGCCACCTCCCACGAGGTCAGCGGATCGTGCACGCCCCCGCCATGCGGGGACCTGTGCTGGGGCGGGATCCGCACTGCGATCAGCCGCCACGGGCGCCCCGCTGACCGCTCGGCCGTCGCGAGGCGGGCCTGTTCGGCCCAGGCCGTGGTCAGCCGGGCCAACGATTCCTCCGCCTCGTCGCGCCCCTTGCGACGGCGCCCCAGGGCTTCGTGCAGCTCTTGATCGGCCGCCATCGCGGCCTCGGCAAGTGGCTTGGCGTCTCCCCGGGCTCCGGCCCGCCACGCCCGCCAGATCCGCCGCAAGACCTGAGGGGCGTCGGAGCCGAAGACCCCGAAGTCGGTGTCAGCAGTCAGCACGGGTGCGGCGAGGGAGGCGACCGCCGCGCCGTCGGCGAGTGTCCGAGGACCGAAGAACCTGCTGAGCAGCCGCCGCTGCTCCTCGGCGCGCTCGGCCCAGTCCGTCATCCGGGCCTCGGCCCGGGGGCGCAGCCAGGGGCACGCTGCTAGGCCGTCGCCGGCCGTGATCAATCGATGCCGCGTGTTCTGCCACAAGGCCAGCAGGTCGTCTCTGCACGCCCTGGCCTCCGCGTGGCGCTCCCAGGCATCAGCATTGGCCTCGTCCTCCGGGAACTCCCCCAGCGACAGCAGACCTGCCGCGGCGGCGACGTCCACCTCGCTCGGAAGGGTGTCTTCCTCCTCTTCCTTGGGCCACAGCCGCGACAGAGCATCAAGGGCGTCGAGGAAGACCGGCCAGCGTCCGTCGTCGGGCACCGCCCAGCGACAGCTCCAGTTCGTGCAGAGCCGCTCCAACGCGGAAGCATCAAGGCTGAAGCCGATGGCTCGCACCGAGGACGCCTTGCGCAGGTAGGGGCAGTCCTCCACCGCGTGAATGAGCCCCGTGTCCGAAGCCGTCGTCAAGCCCGAGAATCTGGCGCCCTGGAATGGGCCGAGTGGCGTGCCCGCGCTGATGCAGCGGCCGAGCGCGACGGACAGCATGTCGGTCTCCGGAACGGTCATGGCCTCGACATTAATCCAACGACCGCTGCCCACGGGCCCGCAGCGGAGGCCACCCCGACTGCGGAACGGCACGGTACCCCGCTGCGACGAATGACCGTTGCCGGGGGTGCGTCCTGCCACAGCGGACAAGGGTCTGCTCAGTCGTATTCACGCAGAAGCCTTTCGATGCGCTGGTTGGCGATGGCGGCCCGCCCGTAGAGGCACTTGGCGTAGCGGGTCAGGAGGACCTCGACACTGTTGCCGGCACGCTCGGCAACCTCGGTGGGATCGACGCCCGCGTTCAGCCAGGTGGACAAGGCCGAGTGGCGCAGGTCGTAGGGGCGGGCCACGAGTGGCGAGCTGCCCAGATCCGGCGGGAGGGCGAGTTCACGGGCCTCGTGCCAGGCACCGTCGTAGGTGGATGATCCGACGACGCCGCCGTGCTCGTTGAAGAACAGGCGGCCGTCGTCAGCGGTGCCGAAAGTGTCGAGGGAATCTCGCCACAGCGCCACCAGTTCGGGCGGCAGCGGCACTGGCCGGGTGTCTCCGGGCGGGCGGCTTTTCAGCCCGCGCTCATCATGGAGGTTGCCCGTGTCGGTCCACTTCTTGCCCGCTTGCGGCCGAGTGATGTGCAGAATCACCTTGCCCCAGCCCTCTGCTGGCAGTACGCAGTCCGGCAGGGTCACCGCGACCGCCTCCTCGGGCCGCAGCCCGGCGTAGTACATGCCGGCGAACAGCCCCACCAGCCGCCGTCCACGGGCCCGTCGGTAGCTTCCGACATAGGAAACAGCCGAGAGCAGGGAGCGGGCCTGGACAGGATTGGCGACCACCCGCGGGTCGACCTGCTGGACGGTCTTGGCGATCCGCCAGTTGACGTTGGTCATCGGATCGCCTCGGAGCCTGCCCTGCTCGATCGCGTACCCGACGGCGTTCACGAGGGTCATGCGCTTGTGCCGCTGCGTCTCGGCAGCCGCGACCCTACCGTCCTGCTTCAGGCGCAGGGCCTGCAGCACTGCCCGCATCACGGCCGGATCCATCAGGTCGGTCAGCGGGCGTGACGCCCTTTGCGCCCAGCGCAGGGCAAGCCGCACGTCGGTAGGCGCCGTGTGCTGCTCCGGGCGGGGAACAACGAACGCCCAGTTTCGAAACGCCTGCCGCAGCAGCTCGTCACTCGGGCGGCCTCGCACATCCCGGAGCATCGCCAGCGTGATCGCGCACAGCGCGTCATTGGTCTCGTTGCGCGTCTTCGCCGCGACCTGCAGCCAACGCATATCCAGATATTCCAAGGCGAAGGCGTACCAGGTGATGGAGGCGGGACCGTGGCCTGTCCCCGCAGAAGTCAAGCCATCGCCAGCGCCTTGCCGAACGCCACGGATCAGGGCGGCACCGAGTTCGTCGACCAGTGCTCTGACGTCTGTCGCGCTCCCGGAAGACCGGTCTCTGCCAGGCCGCACGGCAATCACGGTTTTTCCTCCGCGTCGCCTTCCGGGAACGCCGTGCGTCTGAAATACCGAACTCCTCATGACGCCCACCACCTCTCTGACTCAGGTGAACGCATCAGCCCCAGACGGTGATGGCGCCCGCCGGGAGTCGGCCTGTCCGCGTCAGGTGGAGAGGGGATCCAGGCCCTGGGCGACCGCCGCCAGGCCCCCGCGAACAGACCGGGCAGGGCACAGGGCAGGCGGACGCCACGTGACCCGCTCTCCGCCATCCCCCTGCGGCACGCTGGTCCCGAACAGCAAGGGACTGGCCAAGAGTGCTGCGCGACCGTACTGTCACAGCCTGGCTCGCCTTGCCCGCACGACGTCCTTTGGGCGATCACCGTCCACCCCTGGATCAACCCCGGCAACGGCGGACTGCACGGCCACGAGTACGTCGTCGACGCCACAGCGCTGACCGCTCCCGGACCCTTCACGTTCCCACCTCCGATCCTGCGGGCATCAGCGCGCGTGTGGTGGACACGCCACCGTCATCAAGATCTAACTCGCAGCACACGACTCAGCGTCGACCATTACCGAGTCGCGCCCAATCCACCGGGATGGCGTGAAGTACCTTGCCGAAGGCTGAGGGAACTGCTGGTTCAATCCCCGGGAAGGGTGAACTCGGGCTGGTCAAGAAGGCGCAGCCAGCTCCCGTCAGGCTGGCGCCGGGCCACCTGGGCCCGAGCTCCGGCTCCGTCCCTCGGCGGCGTGGAGGTAAGGGCGATGTCGCCGCTGATCAGCGTCGGTAACGGTTGTTCCGGCTCAAAGCGCGGGTTGCTGGCCAGCACCTTTTCCCACAGCGCCCGAATGGCCTCCCGACCCACTGTCTGTTCACCAGGAGGGTAGGCCAGCACTGCGTTCTCCTCGTAGAGCGCGGCGACCCCTGCCGCATCTCCGGCATTGGATCGCTCCACAAACAAGCGGGTGATGTCTTCAGGCCGCAGGGCCCTCTCGTACTCCGACACAGGTTCCTCCAGACCTCCGGTCTCTAACGCCTTCTACCGTGATCAGACAGGGACGATAAGTCCAATAAGAAGATGTTCTGGGAAGTAGAAGCGACGGTGCTGGAGCGGTGGCGCAACGCTCAGCACCTGTGGATCGGCTCGGGAGGACATACGCGAAGGGGCGTGCCCTCCCGCGTGATCGACTGACTTGTCCCGTCGGATGTCCGGGCAGAGCACCCAGCGAGTGGGCCCCTCTTATGGCAAGACCCCTTGCTAGCATCAACTGTTATGGAATTACGCCAACTTGAATACTTCGTCGCCGTGACTGAAGAGGCGAGTTTCACCAAGGCCGCCGCGCGGTTGTACGTGGCCCAGCCCGGGGTGAGCGCGCAGATCCGGCGCCTGGAACAGGAGCTCGGACAGCAGTTGCTCGACCGTTCCGGCCGTACGGTGCGTCTCACCGAGGTGGGCGAGGCGGTCCTGTCTTACGCTCGCAGGGCACTTGACGGTGTCGCCGGAATGCGGCTGGTGGTCGACGACTTCACCGGGCTGATGCGGGGCCGTGTCTCCGTGGGGATGGTGCGCTCCTGCTCATCGCTCGACCTGCCCGAGTTGCTCGCGGACTTCCACAAGGACCATCCAGCCGTGGAGATCACCCTGACCGAAGAGAACACCGACCGACTGCTGGACGACCTCCGCAACGGCGCACTCGACACGGCGGTCGTCGCCTTGACGACCACCACGCCTCCAGGGGTCGATCTCCACGTCATCGCCGATGAATCACTCGTCGTCGCCGTGAACCCCAGCAACCCGCTCGCCGACCACACCACCATCGCCGTCGACAAGTTGCGGGAACAGTCGCTGATCAGTCTTCCCAGAGGCACCGGCATGCGCGCCTGCCTCGACCATGCCTGCGCCGACGCCGGCTTCGAGCCACGCGTCGCCTTCGAAGCCAGCGACCCCAACGTGCTCGCGGAGCTCGCGATTCGCGGACTTGGCCCGGCCATCATCCCTGAATCGCTCGCCACTCTTCGCTCCGAAGAACTCCATGCCATCACCGTCACGTCTCCTTGGTTCCGCGGCCGCATGGCGCTCGCGTGGCGGTCGGACGGCCCGGTCAGCCCCGCGGCTCGTGTGTTCGTCGAACATGCCAGGGCCGTCCTGCCCACGCCCGACGCCTCGAGCCCGGCCGAGCAACTGGCATAAGCCGCGCTTCTGGAGCCAAGAACGCCCTGCTCTTGGACTTTTGACCCGGCCGGCTCCAGGGTGAGTCTCAGAGTCCGGGCCCGGTATACGACGAGGTCCGGCGCTGACGAAAGGGCTGGGGCAAGTGCTGATGGACAGGGAGATGACGTCCTCCAGCAAACAGGTGAACCCATGGGCCGCGCTGTCGGCGCTGTGTGTCGGGTTCTTCTTGATCATGATGGACACCACCATCGTGAGCATCGCGATTCCCGGCATGCTGACCGACCTGAATGCAGATCTGAACCAGATCACCTGGGTGAACAGCGTCTATCTGCTCACCTACGCCGTGCCGCTCCTGGTCGCCGGCAGGCTCGGCGACCGGCTGGGCCGTAAACCCGTGTTCCTGGCCGGTATGGCGCTCTTCACCGCAGCGTCTCTGTGGTGCGGAATGTCGGGCAGTGTGGAGATGCTCATCGTGGCCCGCGCCGTGCAGGGTGTCGGCGCCGCGGTGATGGCGCCGCAGTCCATGGCGTTTATCAGCACGCTGTTCCCCGAGAACCGGCGCGGTGCGGCACTGGGCGTGTGGGGGGCTGTCGCCGGTGTGGCTACCGTCGTTGGCCCGCTGTTGGGCGGAGTTCTCGTCGACACGGCCGGCTGGGAATGGATCTTCCTGGTCAACGTGCCGATCGGGGTGCTCGGCCTGTGTATGACGGTCTGGCTGGTGCCGGGCGGTCAGCCGCGGAACAATCGACGCTTCGATGTCCTGGGAACTGTGCTTTCCGGCCTGGGGCTGTTCGCGCTTGTGTTCGGCTTGCAGAACGGGCAGTACTACGACTGGGGCACGGTGGCCGGGCCCGTCACCGTTGTCGGTGTCATCGCGCTCGGCACGGTGCTGCTGGTCGCATTCGTCGGTTGGCAGCGGTACAACACGCACGAGCCGCTGATGCCCCTCGCATTGTTCCGGCAGCGCAACTTCAGCGCCGCCGCCGTAGCGGCCGCCTCGATCGGTTTCGCCTTGACCGGCCTGTACCTGCCGCTCACCCTGATTCTGCAGTCGGTGCTGGGCCTGTCATCGCAGGAGGCCGGCTTTCTGCTGGTGCCGATGGCGGTGGCTGGTGGAGTCGCCGGTCCGCTCACAGGAACGCTCTCCGACCGGATCAGCGGCAAGTGGGTGGTGCTGAGCGGGTTCATGGTATTCGCTGTCGGCATCGGGATGGTTGCGGCCGTGTCGGACCCGGAAACGAGTCCGTGGCTGCTCGCCGCAGCCCTGTTCGTGTGCGGCACGGGAAGCGGGTCGGCCTTCGCGCCGATGGCCAATGTCGCCATGAGAGGCATGCCGTTCGAGTTGCTGGGCGCCGCGTCCGGCACCTACAACTCCGTTCGCCAGGTCGGCTGTGTCATCGGCAGTGCGGCGACGAGTGTATTGCTCCAGGCACAGCTGTCGGCGTCGCTGCAGTCCTCGGCCGCGGATGCGGCGGCCGGTCTGCCTCCCGAGCCACGACAGGAGTTCGTCGACGAGATGAACCGGGCGGGCTCCTTGACCGAAGGCACGGGCGCTGCCCCGCCGACGATGGAAGGCGAACTCGCCGACCTGGCTACACGCACCTTCCACCAGGCCATGGCGGAGGCCGCCGGCACGACGTTGCTGCTCCTGGTCGCGGTCCTTGTGATGGGGTCGGCCGCCTGCCTGATGATGGCCCCTCGCAAACGGGAGGAGCAGAAGCCTCACCCGGTATCCGGTCCCGACAGCGCTGCGGAGGAGGCGGCTGACAGTCAGCCGCGCCGTACCCGCTGACCGGCCGCAACCGGCCCATAACTGCCGCTTCTGCCGGCGATAAAAACCAGATCTTGGACCTTTACCCCTGTGGTACCGAGGATGAAGTACGTAGGCGAAAGCCAGTTGCGCGTAATGGTGGACTGGCTTGGCAATAACCGTGAGGACTCTACTGATGGCGACTGACGACATGCGGGACCAGGTCTCCGAGCTGGCGGAACGGGTGAGGGGCCCCGTCCTTCTCCCGGACCAGGAAGGCTTTGAGGAGGAGCTCAGCGGCTTCCAGGCCGGATATCGTCATCAGCCCGCGGTGGTTGTCGGTGCAGAAACGGCCGAAGACGTGCGGGCAGCCGTCCGCTTCGCCGTGACCCACGGCATGGCGGTCGCCGTCCAGTCCACCGGCCACGGGGTCACGGTACTTGACGAGGGCGGCGTATTGATCTCCACCAAGCGGATGCACGACGTGACGGTGGACCCCGAGAGTCGGTCAGCGAGGATCCAGGCCGGAGCCCGCTGGGAGCAGGTGGTCGCGGCGGCCGAGCCGCACGGGCTGGTCCCGCCCAGTGGTTCTGCGGGCCACGTGGGCGTGGCCGGCTACACGTTGGCTGGCGGTCTCGGGCTGCTGGCGCGTGAGATCGGATACGCCGCCGACCATGTGCGGGCCATCGACGTGGTCACTGCCGACGGTGAACTGCGCCGTGTAACGGCTGACAGCGAGTCCGACCTGTTCTGGGCCCTGCGCGGCGGACGAGACAACTTCGGCGTGGTGACCAGCCTGGAGATCGCCCTCCATCCTGTCGAGCGCATCTACGGTGGGGGCATCTTCTTCGGCTCCGAACACGCCGAAAAAATCCTCGACTTCTTCCAGGAGTGGACGTCACAGGTACCGGAGGCGATGACCTCCTCCGTGGGCATGATCGGCTACCCGCCGATCCCGGTGTTCCCGGAGCCACTCCGCGGCAGGCACGTGGTGCACGTCCGCTTCGCCACCACCGACCTGAAGCGGGGCCCGGAGCTCGTACGACCGTGGCTGGATGTCGCCCCGACCCTCCTGGAGCACCTCGGCGAGCTGCCCTACAGCGAAGCGGGCTCGATCTACCGTGAGCCGAACTTCGCCCACTACTACGACGGCAACAGCGTGCTGCTGAGCGAGCTCAACGCGCAGATTCTGGAAGCAGTCCGGGAACTGGCCGGAGCGGAGGCGCAGGTGCCGTGCGTCGTCGACCTTCGCCATCTCGGCGGTGCACTGTCGCGTCCGCCCGCGGTGGCGAACGCTGTCTCCTTCCGCAACGCGCAGTACATCTTGCGGGTGCTGTCCGGGCCGGACGACGCCGTCGGGCTGGGGGAGGTGCGGGCCGCGCACGACCGGATCGACAAGGCTGTCGAGCCGTGGACGATCGGCCGGGCACTGAACTTCGTGTACGGCATGCGGGCCGCCGACGACTTCCGGTCCGAGCTGTACGAGGAAGCCGTTCTGGCCAGGCTGTCCGCTCTGAAGGCGCACTACGACCCGAGCAACGTCTTCCGCCGCAACCAGAACATCGAACCGGCAGTCTGAACAGCCCCGCAGCTCCCCGCCAGTAGCGCGGGCAGCACCGCTGCGATCACCGGGGCAGACCGGCGACGGTCAGCCCCGGTGATGACAGTGCTCAGCTCACGCGCTTGAGGACGGGTGGCTCTCCAGCCGTGCGGCGATCTCACTCCACCGGGCGGCGACCGCCCGCGCCACGGCGGCGACCTTCTCCGCTTGATGCGCGGGGATCCGCATCACCCGGTCCGTGTCTTCCTGGTGGATGAGCCGGGACTCCAACCAGCGCACGAGCGCCCGCCCGTCGTCGCTGTATCGGACGGCAGGGTCCTTCTTGAGGGATTCCAGGGTAGTGATGATTTCCGTCTGCCGAGCGGATATGCCTCGTGTGGCGACCGAGGTTCTTGACTTACCGCCACCATTCTCGCAGGCAGTTTCTATATTTCCCAGCTCCATGCGCCTGCGCACATCCCGTGCAGTCTCCACAGAGATACCGGCGGATCCCGCAATATCACGCAGTGAAGCCTCCGGATTCTGCGCGATGGCTTCCTGTGCCCGCAGCCGCCCCTCGGTTGCATTGAGCGGACGGACCTTTCCGTCAAGACCAACCCTGATGTTCGGCTGAACGGCCGGATCTCCCTGGCGCCGGCGAAGCGATCCAACAGTTTTGTGATCCAGCCCGACTCTGGCTGCGATGGCACGGTTGGACCATTCAGGGAAAAGGAAGAGAATTCGCAGAGCGGCCTTCTTGCGATCCTGCAGGGACAGCGGAAGACCGTGTCGTATGTTGGATTCCACGGAGAGGAGGAACGCTTCCTCTTCTGATCCGTCGAAGTACACGACGTCAACGGTCGTGCAGCTGCCCAGCCTGCGCGCGTTGAGGCGATGGACGCCGTCGATGATCCTCATGGTGGGGCGATGCACGAGTATTGGAGGTAATTCTCCAAGATTCTCAGCTAAGACTTTGACGTGCTCGTGATCAACACCGCCCGAACGAGGCGAATCGCCTGCATCGAGCGATTCGATCGGAACACGGTGAACCAGATTGGCGATTCCATTCTGGCGGAGCGGCGCGGCTTCGGATCCAGACGCATCGGCTGCAGCTGAGAGTGAAGTCACAGTGTGGGCGGCTTGACTTCCGTGGGGGGGCACTTACTGCTCCTTACCGCTGTTTGCCTGTACCTACTGACGCTAGCGTTAGGGTGCTTCCCGTTTCACATGAACAGCATTTCAACAAAGGAGCGTGTAAGTAGCAAGGGTGCATCTAGGCCACTGCCGTCTTGACGTCCTCCGGCATTTATGTACCCATCTCCCGTTCGCCCCCCGCTGCACTTTGTGGGGTAAGCGGAAAAGCCGACAGCCAGCACTGGAGCGGGACCTTCCGCGTGGCGGGGGGCAGTCGCGGCGCACAAAGCCCTCCGGCGCGCGGTCCGCGGGAGGCGGTAGCTGCGCAGCACCGGAGGGCTCGTAGTGAGAACGTTCAGTTCCTGGGCATGGATACAACGGCGACATGGTTGCCGTCCGGATCGGCAACCACGGCCAGCCGTTCGCCCCACGGCATGTCGGCAGGTTCCTGGAGCACTTGCACTCCGGCAGCCGAGAGACGATCCACCATCGCGTCGACCGCGTCGACGAAGACACACATGCGCCACTGTCCGGGACCGCTCGCAGCGCCGCCCTCGGACAGCGCCGGCTCCGAGGAGATCGCGATCTCCGCCATGCCCCGTTGCAGCGCAACGAAGCTCGGTCCGTCCTCGGGGTGCTGGAGGCGCCGGACGAAGCCGAGCCGCTCGTAGAACTCCGTGAGCGCCGCCACTTGTGCGGTGTGGACGAGAGGGAACGCACGCAGGCTCATGACGCGGCGGCCTCCGCGTCCAGACGGTCGGCGTGGACAAGCCAGACGGGCAGGCGGGTGCGGCCCTTCTCGTCTAGCTCGGGATGCGTGCCTGACTTCTCGAAGAACTTCTCCATCGAGGTGGCGACCCCACGGAACGTGCCGAGAGAGAAGTGTGTGACGTTCCAGTGCGCTGCGGCTAACGCGGAGCGCAGGTCGGACTCGGACACGGAGAGCGGTGCCGGCATCCCCCGGGGAACGTCGGCGAAACACAGCATGCTCAGTCTCGCCCGCGGCCGGGTGGCGCGGTGCAGCGCGGCGAGGTAGCTGTGGCGCCCCACCGGGTCCAGTGTGTGGTACAAGGCGCTGTCCAGCACGCTGTCGAAGCACCCTTCGAAGCCGTCCAGAGCCGTCGCGTCCACCACGGCGAACTCGATATCGAAGCCCTTCGTGCGTTCCTTCGCCATCTCGATGGCCGCCGATGCGGCGTCGACCGCCGTTACTCGGTGACCGCGACCGGCCAGGAAGGCGGCGTTGTCACCAGGGCCGCAACCGACGTCGAGGACCGCTCCCCGGAAGCGTCCCGCGCGCTCCATCTCGACCACAGCCGGCTGGACTTCACCTATATCCCAGGGAACGCTTCGGATTGCTGCTCCGGGCAGTAATTCTCCGCCCTCGTACACGGCATTGAAATCGGCCTGTGTGAAGTCATAGCTACTCACGCGCGTGGCCCTCTCGATGCGTCATCGGTGAACTAGCTGAGCTTGTACCGCAACTTCCTCAAGTATCGCGTCCGATAGGCAGAATGGAAGAGCCCACCGGTCCTGGGTGTCTGACTGGGGAAGTTCCCCAGTCAGACACCCAGGCAACTACTGTGATGTGAGTGTGGACAGACGGTCGGGCTTCCTGGTGAATAGATACAGCCCCTGTTCTGATCGATGCGGGGTGGAATGCATATTGCGTGCGAGACAGGGGGGAAGTCATTGGCCGGCAAGGTCTGGTTCATCACCGGTACGTCGCGTGGATTCGGCAGAGTATGGGCCGAGGCGGCGCTGAAACGCGGCGACAGCGTCGCCGCCTCGGCCCGAAAACTTGATGACATCGCCGAACTCGTCAGTAGGTACGGAGACAACGTCCTGCCACTGCAACTGGACGTGTCCGACCGTGCGGCTGTCCGGGAGGCCGTGGCCACCGCCGAGAAGCGGTTCAAAAGGCTCGACATTTTGGTGAACAACGCCGGATACGGCCTGTTCGGCCCGGTCGAAGACGTGACAGAAGAGCAAGCACGTGCCCAACTCGACACCAACCTCTTCGGAACTCTCTGGACAACACAGGCAGTGTTGCCGATCATGCGGAAGCAAGGAGGCGGCCGCATCCTGCAGATGTCCAGCATCGCGGGTGTCGCGTCCTGGCCGATGCTCGGCCTTTACCATGCGTCGAAGTGGGCGATTGAAGGGCTGTCGGACTCGCTGGCACAGGAAGTAGCACGTTTCGGAATTCGCGTCACTCTATTGGAGCCTGGCCCTTATCGCACCGACTGGCGGGGGAGCTCTGCCGTGTGGGCCGTTCCTGGCCCGGCATACGCCGAATGGGCCGAGGCGCCGTCAGCCGGTTCTCTGCCGGGCGATCCGGAAGCCACGGTGGGTTCGTTACTCGAAATCGTCGACATGCCGGATCCTCCATTGCGTGCCTTTTTTGGCGCATCGGCACTGGAAACCGTACGTGCGGTGTACGCGGACCGCATCCGCACCTGGGAGCAGTGGGACTCATTGGCACGTGCCGCCCAGGGAAACCGATCCGAAAGGAATTAGTGCGTTGGCAGACTACGAAGACGCCACGACGCCCTCGGTCCCGGACCGCGCCGAACTGGTCGGACGCGCGGCGGCCCTGCGGGACCAGTTGTGGGAGGCCGCCGACGAAGCGGACAGGCAGCGCCGGTTGCCCGAGAAGACCATCGCGGCCCTCACCGGGGCCGGCCTCATGCGGCTCATGACGCCCCGGCGGCTGGGCGGGTACCAGGCGGACGCACGCACTGTGCTGGAAGTCGCGATCGAGATCGGCCGCGGCTGCTGTTCCTCGGGATGGATCACCGGGGTCGTTAACGCCGGAAACTTCGTGGTGTCGTTGTTTCCCGAACAGGCCCAGAACGATGTGTGGAAGGACAATCCCGACGCCAGAACTGCCCTGGTGCTGGGCAGGCCAGTGACAGACATCGAACCGGCCGCCGACGGGGTCGTGGTCACCGGCCGGTGGCCCTACGCCTCCGGCTGCCTGCATGCCGAGTGGATGGGCGGGCTGGTTCTCATCAGTGACGGCCCGGGCAAACCCCTGGTGCACTTCGCTCTCATGCCCATGGAGGAGCTCACCGTCGAGGACAGCTGGCACTTCGCGGGCATGCGCGGGACCGGCAGCAACACCGTGGTCGCCGACCGCGTCTTCGTCCCCCGGCACCGTCTCCTGCCGTACCTGCCGGTTCTGCACGGCGAGACGGACGGCGTCGTCGACCCGGGCAACCCGTATCGGAACAGTCTCACCGGGGTGTTCTCCATCGGACTCATCGGGTCCGTCATCGGCGGTGCGGACGCGGCGTTCCGCTACGTGCGGGAGCAGGCATCGCACCGTCCCGTCGCCGGCTCGACCTATGCGAACCAGGCCGCGTCACCGATGTTCCAGGTGGACCTCGCCGAGGCCGCCGCCAAGATCGAGACCGCCAGGTTGCTGGGCGTGTCCATCACGGACCGTATCGACCACTGCGCCGCAGCGAGTGTGAACCCGGACCTGGTCGCCAGGGCCCGCTCGCGCATGGAGTCCACCCACGTCACCCAGCTCTGCCGCGAAGCGCTGGACCTGCTCCTCACCGCGTACGGTTCGTCCGCGTTCGCGGAGTCGAACCCGCTCCAGCGGATCTGGCGCGACGTCAATGTCGGCAGCAGGCACGCGGGGTTCGGCATGGGAATTCCGCAGCAGGTCTACGGCCGCGCACTGGTCGGCCAGAACCCGCGCGACATCAGTCTCCTCGTGTGAGCAGGTAGCTCTCGCCGAACGCCCTTGAAAGACGTCCCGCACGTCGGTTCCGCCACCCGACGAAAGAGGCATCGATGCCAGGCATTCCCCCCATCGAACCCTATGCCCTGCCCACCCGGTCCCGCCTGCCCGCGAACCACGTGCGGTGGACCCCAGACCCGATGCGGGCGGTGCTGCTCGTCCACGACATGCAGCACTACTTCCTGAAGGCTTTTCCCGAACCGCTGCGCGGCGAACTCGTCGCCAACGCCGCCCGGTTGCGCAAGCGGTGCGCCGCCCTGGCCGTACCGACAGCGTTCACCGCGCAGCCGGGCAGGATGACCGAGGAACAGCGGGGCCTGCTCAAGGACTTCTGGGGGGCCGGAATGCGCTCCGCTCCCGCCGACCGCGACGTGGTAGCCGACCTCGCCCCCACTGCGGAGGACAGAGTGTTCACCAAGTGGCGCTACAGCGCCTTTTTCCGCTCGGACCTCCTGCGGTGGATGCGGGAGACGGACCGCGACCAGATCATCCTGTGCGGCGTCTACGCCCATGTAGGGCTGCTGGCCACCGCGCTCGACGCGTTCACGAACGACATCCAGCCCTTTCTCGTGGCGGACGCCGTGGGCGACTTCTCCGCCGACGACCACCGGCTCGCACTGAACTATGTGGCACAGCGCTGCGGCTCAGTCCACCTCGCCGAGGAGGTGTTCGCATGAGCGGTCCGAAGGCGCCCGGCCGCGATCTGCTCGACCGCGTCCTCGCCCGGGAAACCCCCTCTTTCGCCCTGCTGCACAGGGCGGGCACGGGGACCGCCGGCACGATCGAAATCCTGGCCGGAGACGTCACCGTGCCCGCCTCCCTCGCCGACGTCACCCTGCCCGAGCCGACGCCGTCGGCCGGCCACCCACAGCACGAGACCCTCGTTGTCATCCCCTATCGGCAGATCACCGAACGGGGCTTCGCCGCGCACGACGACGGCGCCCCGCTGCTGGCCATGACGATCAGCGAGCAGGCTGTCACCACATCTGCCGAGCTCCTGACGCGCATTCCCGACGTGCCGATCCGCATGACCGGGGATCGCTTCGACGTGCCGGACGAGGAGTACGCCGACACCGTACGGCGCGTCCTGAGGGACGAGATCGGGACCGGGGCCGGATCGAACTTCGTGATCCGCCGTTCCTTCCTGGCCGAGCTCGACGACTACTCACCGCGCACCGCGCTGTCCCTGTTCTGCCGACTGCTGAGCCGCGAGCAGGGCGCGTACTGGACCTTCGTCATCTGCATGGAGGGCCGGACCCTGGTGGGCGCCACTCCCGAACGGCACATATCCCTCCGTGACGGCACCGCCGTGATGAACCCGATCAGCGGCACCTACCGCTACCCCGCAACAGGCCCGACCCTGGAAGGCATCACGGAGTTCCTCGCCGACCGCAAGGAGACCGACGAGCTCTACATGGTTCTCGATGAAGAACTCAAGATGATGGCGCGGATCTGCGACAGCGGCGGGCGTGTGGTCGGCCCCTACCTGAAGGAGATGGCCCGGCTGGCGCACACCGAGTACTTCATCGAGGGCCGCACCGAGCGGGACGTACGCGAGATCCTGTACGAGACGATGTTCGCCCCGACCGTCACCGGGAGCCCGATCGAGAACGCGGCGCGCGTCATCCGGCGGCACGAACCGGCGGGACGCGGCTACTACTCGGGCGTCGCCGCCCTGGTCGGCCGCGACACCGACGGGGAACGGACACTGGATTCCGCGATCCTCATCCGTACCGCTGACATTGACGCGGACGGCCGGATGCGCATCGGAGTAGGAGCGACGCTCGTACGTCACTCGGACCCTGCTGCGGAGGTCGCCGAGACGCACGCCAAGGCGTCCGGTCTGCTCGCCGCGTGGACGTCGCAGGCACCCGCCCGGTTCGCGAAGCACCCGCACGTGCGCGAGGCCCTGAGCCGACGCAACGCCGGGATCGCCGGCTTCTGGCTGCGGGACCGCGCCAGCCAGGGGCCGGCAATCCCTGACCTGGCTGGCCTCCGGGTTCTGGTGGTAGACGCCGAGGACACCTTCACCGCGATGATGGCCCAGCAACTCGCGGCCCTCGGGCTGTCGGTGACGACGCGGCGCTTCGACGAGCCGTACGCCTTCGACGACACCGACATCGTCGTCCTGGGGCCCGGCCCCGGTGATCCGCGCGCCGTGGACAGTCCCAGGATCGGCCGTCTGCGCTCGGCGGTGGACACGCTCCTGGCGGAGCAGCGCCCCTTCCTCGCCGTGTGCCTGAGCCACCAAATGCTCAGCCTGCGCCTCGGACTCGACCTGGTCCGCAGGGACATCCCCAACCAGGGGGTGCAGCGGGAGATCGACCTGTTCGGCAGCAGGGAAAGGGTCGGCTTCTACAACACGTACGCCGCGCACACGGCCGAGGACAAGCTGGACATCGACGGGATCGGGCCGGTGCAGGTGAGCCGCGACCGGGAGACCCACGAGGTGCACGCGCTGCGCGGAGAGCGCTTCGCCTCCATGCAGTTCCACGCCGAGTCGGTGCTCACCGCGGACGGCCCGCGCATCATCGCCGACGCCCTGCGGGGGGTGCTCGGCCGATGAGGGTGGACATCGCCTGGTGGGACCTGGACGGGACGGGCCAGACCGTCGAGTCCCTGCGCGAGCACCTCCGTCACGAGGCGGTCGGGCCCTGGAGCGAGGTGCCCGGTCTGCTGATCAAGCTGTGGATGGCGGATCACCGGAACAACCGCTGGGGCGCGGTGATGCTCTGGGAGACGGACCGCCCCGCCCGGGGGCTTCCGCCCAACCGGGCGGCCGAGCTGATCGGCCGACCTCCGACGCACCGCGAACGATTCGAGGTCGAGGCGACGGTGGAAGGGGCCCACGCGCTGCCCGCCCTGCACGGCCTCGGGCCGGCCTTCCTGCCCTAGCCCGGCTCCGGCACCGCCGACGCCCTTCGCACGCCGCCTCCTTGCCCACCGCCTATCCGTCGGGAGCTGCTTCCATGCATGACTACATGGTCGTGGACGCCTTCGCGCGCAAGCCGCTCGAAGGCAACCCCGTGGCCGTCTTCTTCGACAGTGCCGACCTGACCGCCGGGACGATGCAGCGCATCGCCCGGGAGATGAACCTCTCCGAGTGCACCTTCGTGCTGCCGCCCGAGCGGGCCGGCGACGCTCGGATACGGATCTTCACCCCGGTCAACGAACTGCCCTTCGCCGGGCACCCCATGCTGGGCACCGCGGTCGCGCTCGGCCTGGAGCGGGACCGGGACCAGCTGTCGATCGAGACGGCCATGGGGGTCATCCCCTGCGAACTTCAGCGGGAGAGCGACGGTGCGGTGGCCGTGCGGATGCGTCAGCCCGTGCCCTCCTGGGAGCCGTACGAATACGCCGGGGAACTCCTGGACGCCCTCGGCGTCACGTCCGCCACGGCACCGGTGGAGATCTACCGCAACGGACCCCGCCATGTCTTCGTCGGCCTGGAGAGCGTGGGCGCGCTGTCCGCCCTCCGCCCCGACCACCGGGCACTGTCCCGGTTTCCTGACATGGCCGCGAACTGTTTCGCGGGGGAAGGTACCCGCTGGCGCACCCGCATGTTCTCCCCGGCCTACGGCGTGGTGGAGGACGCGGCCACGGGGTCGGCGGCCGGACCGCTGGCCATCCACCTCGCTCGGCACGGACACGCCAAGTACGGCGAGGACATCGAGATCCTGCAGGGCGTCGAGATGGGCCGGCCCTCGATCATGATCGCCACCGCAGACGGCACGGACGACCACGTGGAAGCGGTGCACGTCGCCGGTCACGGCGTCGTCGCCGCCCAGGGCACCCTCCGAGCCTAGGAAGCACCATGACCCAGACCCACGCGAACAGTGCCAGGTTCGAGTCGCTGACCGCGGACACTGACCTCGACTTCCCCGAGTACGAGTCACCACCGCCCGAGCCCATGGGCCTGGTACAGCGCTGGATGGCCAAGGCTGTCGACGGCGGTGTCCGCGAGCCGCGCTCCCTGGCACTGGCCACGACGAGCCCGGAGGGCCGCCCCTCCAACCGCATCATCACCTTTGTCGAGCTCAGTGACCGCGGTCTGGTGTTCACCACCCACCGCAGTAGCCGCAAGGGCAGGGAGTTGGCAGCCAACCCCTGGGCGTCCGCGCTCTTCTACTGGCGCGAGACCGGCCAGCAGATGACCCTCGCGGGACCGGTGACGGAGCTCGCCCCCGCGGAGTCGGACGCGCTGTGGGCCGCTCGGCCAACGCCGCTGCACCCCATGTCGACCGCCTCCCGGCAGAGCGAGCCGCTGCACGACGTGGCCGCGCTGCGCGCCGAGTCACGCCGCCTCGCAGAGCCGGAATCCCCCCTGCCCCGCCCCGACCGCTTCGCCGGCTACCTGCTCTCCCCCGCCGAGGTCGAGTTCTGGTCTGCCGTCCCCGACCGGCTGCACCGCAGGCTGCACTACCGGCGCAAGGCCGACGCGTGGCAGCCGACCCGACTGCAGCCGTGACCACCGTTGCACCGGAGCCGAATCCGACGAACCGGGAGTGAGTAGACCATGGAACGCGCCGTCTTCGCCCGCACACTGTCCCGGGTGCCCGGCCCGGTGACGGTGGTCACCACCGTAGACCCCACGGGGAGGCGCTCGGGTTTCACCGCCACGTCCTTCAGCTCCGTCTCGCTGCGGCCGCCCCTCGTCCTGGTCTGTCTGGACAAGGGGGCCAGTACCTGCGCGGCCTTCACCGGTGCACAACGCTTCCTGGTCAATGTGCTGGCGCACGACCAAGGCGGTGTCGCCCACCGCTTCGCCGCGTCCGGCGTCGACCGGTTCGCGGCCGGAGACATGGAACGGTGCGAGCTGGGCCTGCCCGGCCTGCCCGGCGCCAGCGTGCGGGTCGCCTGTTCCCTGTACTCCGTCGTCGGCGCCGGCGACCACGACATTCTCATCGGCCGGGTGATGAAGACCTACGTCAGCGACCGCACCCCGCTCGTCTACTACGACCGTTCCTTCGTCCGCCCGGCACTCGACCCCATCCCGGGTGACCGGCCCACGAACGCCCTTCACCTCACCGGCTGGTAGCCCTCCCAGGAGTCTTGCCATGAATACGTCAGTGCGTGTATCGGTCGTGTACCACTCGGTCACGGGAACCGTGGCCGAGATCGCCCGGGAAATCGCAGAAGCCGCCGAGAAGTCGGGTGCGGAGGTCCGGCTGCGCAGAGTGCAGGAATTCCCGGGACTTCCGGAGCCCGCGGATTCTGCAGCGGCAGAAATTCCCTGTGCGACGGTGGACGATCTGCTGTGGGCCGATGCGATCGCCATGGGATCTCCGACGCGGTTCGGAAACATATCGGCGCAGCTGAAGCATTTCCTCGACTCGCTCGGTGATGCCTGGCGCAAAGGACTGCTGGCCGACAAGGTGTACAGCGCGTTCACAGCCACGAGCAGCAAGCACGGCGGCCAGGAGTCCACCTTGCTCGCTTTGATCACATCCTTCCATCACTTCGGTGGCGTGGTGGTGGCGCCCGGCTATACCCGCCCGGAGAAGTTCGCGGACGGCAATCCCTACGGAACGGCCCACTGCACGCAGGCGCGCACTTACCCGGTCGATGACGCCACGAGAAAAGCGGCCCAGGTACAGGCGGAACGTTTCGTGAAATTCGCACACGCCATCAAATGCGCCGAGCAATGAGCAGGGAGGGAGAAATGCAGAGGGAAATGGACCAACCTCCGGGGGGAGGAAGGGGAAGTCTCGTCGAGGCGTTCGAGGCCGCCGTCACGCAGCATGCCGACGAGATCGCGCTCACCGCGGAGGACGGCTCGTTCACCTACCGGCAACTCGATGCGTGGTCGCAGGCGATCGGCGCCCTCCTGTACTCCCGCGGCGTGCGGCGCGGCGACCGCGTCGCCCTGCGGATGCCGCCTGGGGCCGGAGCCATCGCGTCCGTGGTGGGCATCCTCCGGACCGGTGCGGCCTACGTCCCGCTGGACATTCGCAATCCGCGCGCACGCAACGAGTTCATCGTCCGGGACGCCGCGGTGACCGCGTTCGTCGGCGACCCCGACGGGTGTGTCGGCGGCGGTTTTCCTGTCATCAGCGGGGAACAGGTCACCGCTCAGCTCGGCGAGCCGCAGCCGCCCACGCCTTCCGGCCTGCCCGGGCCGTCGCTGCCCCGGCGGGACGACGAGGCGTACGTCATCTACACGTCGGGCACGACCGGCCGGCCCAAGGGTGTGCCCATTCACCACGGTGCGGTGCTGGCGCTGCTCTCGGGCGCGAGTGAGAAGTTCTCGTTCTCGGCGAGCGACCGCTGGCTGCTCTTCCACTCCATCGCGTTCGACGTCTCGGTGTGGGAGACGTGGGGCGCGCTGTCCACCGGTGCCCGGCTGGTGGTCATGCCGCACTGGACAGCCCGGTCGCCGGAGAAGTGCCTGCGCTTCATCGCGGACCACGGCATCACGATCCTCAGCCAGACCCCCACCGCGTTCAGCGAACTCGCCGCCGTGGCTTGCGGGCAGGGAGCGGCCCTGCCGCAGCTGCGCTATGTCGTCTTCGCCGGTGAGAAACTCCTGCCGGCCACGCTCAGGTCCTGGGCGAAACGGTATGGCGTCGCCCGGCCGACGCTGGTCAACATGTACGGGATCACCGAGACGACGGTGCACTCCACCTTCCACGAGGTGACGCAGGAAGACCTCGACGGGGACAGGTCCGTCGTCGGCCGTCCACTGTCCGGGTTCGGCTTCCGGGTCGTCACACCGGAAGGCCGCGATGCCGAACCGGGCGAACAGGGCGAACTATGGCTGTCCGGTCCGCAGGTCAGCAAGGGCTATCTGAACCTGCCCGGGCTGACCGCCGAACGGTTTGTCGAGGGGCCCGCTCCTGCCGGCGGCCCGCCGGTCCGCTACTACCGGTCCGGTGACCTGGTGAGCCTGAGCCCCACGGGTGACCTGGTGTCGCTCGGGCGCGCAGACCTGCAGGTGAAGCTGCGCGGGTACCGCATCGAACTGAGCGACATCGAGGCGGCCGTGCAGTCCCACCCCCTGGTGGCCGGCGCGGTGGTGTGGGTGCGCCCGTTCGCGCCCGGGGACGACCGGCTGGTGTGCGCCTTCGTCACTGCCGCCGGGCAGACCGCACCCGATGCCCGGGCCCTGCGCAGCCACATCAAAGAACTGCTGCCGAACTACATGCAGCCCGCCGCTTACACAGCGATTCCCCGGCTGCCGCGCACCACCAACGGAAAGGTCGACCGGGCCGAGGTCGCCCGGCTCTGGGAAGAGGAAAGAGGGCATGCCCGATGAGTGAGCATCCGACCACGGACCAGATCGCGGAGGTCCAGAAGCTGACGCTCCAATGGGTGTCCGAGCTCCTGGACGAGCCGGACGTAAAACCGGAGGACAACTTCATCGACCTGGGCGGGCACTCCATTCTCGCGGTCCGGCTCAGCCGGGAGGCCAAGGAGCAGTTCGGCGCCGAATTCGACCTGATGGTTCTGTTCGAGAAGGATCTCGCCTCCGCATCGACGGAGCTGGCGTCACGGGTCTTCCGGCCCGGGCAGGAGGGGCGATGACCCGCCCGGCCGTGAACATGGGCATCGCCGGTTTCGGCTACGCGTTCGGTGAGGACCAGGACGTGGCGGCCGTCGTCGGCGAGTTCGTCACCAACACCGAACGCGTACTGAACTGGGGCTATCGGTCCTTCCATCGGGCCCCGGAGGGGGTGCAGGCCACCGACCTGGCCGCCGCCGCGGCACGGCAGGCGCTGGACCGGGCCGGTGTCACCGCCGACACGGTCGATCTGGTCGTCCTCGCCGGCCCGGACGTTCCGGAGTACCTGGCCTGGGACGGCGCGGCCGCCCTCGCCCGCGAACTGAAGATCGCCCGGACGCAGACCCTGGTGCTCACCGAGGGATGCGGGGCGGGCGTGCACGGCCTGCACTACGTGGCGTCGACGCTGGCACTCCAGCCGGAGGCCGACACCGCACTGTTCGTGGCGGTGAACCGGATCAGCGAGTTCCACCGCAACCGGATGAACCTCGTGAACACGGTGCTGAGCGACGCCGCGGTGGCTGTCGTTGTGCGCCGGGACCACCCGGCCAACCGGTGGCTGGCGACCGAGCAGTTCACCGATCCCGAGCACTGCGACGTCCTGCGCATCGACTTCGGCGGCGCGGTCAGCCCGCTGCCACCACCGGGCTGGTCCAGCGTGAACGCGCCGGGCGGCCACGAGCAGATACGCAAGCAGTTCGCCAATGACCCGGACAAGCTGCACCGGTATCTCGAGAACCGGTACGCGCGGCTGGTCGAGGTGATTGATCGGGCCTGCGCGAGGGCCGGCCTCGGCCGCGACGACATCGACCACCTCATCTACCTCAACGACAGCGCCGCCAGCATCTCCGCGGTCGCGGAGCCGCTGGGCGTGCCCCTGGAACGCACCAACGCGGCCCTCGCACCCGACCACGGGCACATGGGCGCCGCCGACCAGCTGCTCTCGCTGGCCCTGCAACTGGAACGGGACGAAGTGACATCCGGCGACGTGGTCGTCCTCTGCGGCATCTCGGCCTGCCGCTGGGGCGCCACGCTCATCGCCATCTGACAGGAGATCAGGAGGGGAATGACCATGACGCCGGACGCCGCCGGTGTTCTCACCGCCCCGCCCAGCGAACGCATCGATCCCGATGCGTTCGTCAGGGCGACGATGGAATGGCACTTCAGCCCGGACACCGGCTCGCCCTTCTGGCTGGAGCGGGCCAGGACGCTGGACTTCGATCCCCGGCGGGACGTCAAGAGCCACGCGGACCTCCGGCTGTTCCCGAACGTCGCCGCGGAACTCAGGGACGTCCGCGCCCAGGACCTGATCCCACGAGGGTACGGACCCGACCCCGGTGTAGTCGGGGTCTTTGAGAGCGGGGGAACCACCGGGGCACCGAAACGGGTCGTGCTGCTGCGCGACTGGCTGGACCGCATGCTCGCCGCAAGCAACGCCGGTCTGGAGGTGCACGGATTCCCCAAGGACGCCGACTGGCTGGGCCTCGTGCCCACCGGCCCGCACATCGTCGGCGAGTACTTCCGCCGCTCGGCCGCCACCTACGGACGCCACGGATTCACCATCGACCTGGATCCGCGCTGGGTGAAGCGCCTCATCGCGCAGGGGCGCGGCCCTGACGCCGACGCGTACGCCGAACACCTCATCGACCAGGCCGCGGAAATCCTGCGCTCCCAGGACATCGGCGTGCTCACCATCACGCCGCCGCTGCTGGAGCGGCTGGCCCAGCGGGACGACCTCGTGGAGCTGGTGAACGAGAAGGTGCGTGCCATCCGGTGGGGCGGTACCCAGCTTGACCCCGACTCCCGGCGGCTGTATCGCACCGAGATCTTCCCGGAGACGGTGCTGACCGGGAACTACGGCAGCACCATGATGCTCGGCATGGCGGGCGAGCGCCCCGGGCTCCGGGACGAGGACCCTTGTGTCTTCGACGCCCTCAGCCCCCATGTGACGTTCTCGGTCGTGGACCCGCAGACCCTGGACGAGGTGGCGTACGGCGAGCGCGGCCAGGTCGTCGTCAACCATGTCAGCAAGTCGTTTCTGCTGCCGAACAACCTGGAACGCGACCTGGCGACCCGGATCGCCCCGCCGGACGGCGGCGTGGGCGACTCAGTCGCGGACATCGCCCCGGTTCCCACCTTCGAGGACGAGGCCGTCGTCGAGGGGGTGTACTGATGGCCTCCCCGTCCACCGAGCCGATCCGGCTTGACGCGCTCGGCGCCGGCGGCCCGTACCGAGCCCATCGCCGGATGGCTGTCACGGATGTCGCGGGCCGGAGCACCGCCGAACTGAGCCTGGTCCCCTCGCTGTTCGTGAGCCACACGATGAAGGCGCTGCGCCGTGCGGATCCGCCGCCCGCAGACGAGCGGATCGGCACGATCATCCGCGCAGCCCGGCTCTTCGCGACGGCCACGGTCTCCGGCCTGTCGGCCGAGGCGTACGCACACATGGTCAGCCGGGTCGGCGGCGTACCGATCACCGTGGTCCGCAGGGCGTTGCGGACCACGGCGGAGCGGCTGTCCCAGGTGCACGAGAGCGTCCAGCAGGCACGGCCCATCGGCGCTGTCCACGACTGGCGCGACCCTCTCACGCGCACCGGAAGTGCCGTATGGGCGCGCCGGGGTGAGGTCTTCTCCGTCCACGCGGCCGGCAACCACCCTGGCACGCACAGCCTCTGGCCGCAGGCACTCGCCCTCGGCTACCGCGTCGCGGTGCGGCCTTCCCGCCGCGATCCGTTCACCCCCCACCGGTTGGTCACCGCGCTGCACACCGCAGGCTTCGGCCACGACCAGGTCACCCTGCTGCCGACGGACCGCGACCAGGCGGACAGCCTGGTGCGGGGCGCCGACCTGAGCCTGGTGTACGGCGGAGACGATGTCGTGCGCAGGTTCGCCGGTGATCCGGCGGTGCTGCCCCAGGGCCCCGGCCGCTCGAAGATCCTGGTGACCGCCGACGTGGACTGGCGTGCGCATCTGGACACGATCGTCGACTCCGTGGCCGGGCACGGCGGCACGGGGTGCGTGAACACCACCGCGGTCTTCGTCGAAGGCGATCCCGCGCCGCTGTGCGCCGCGCTGGCCGAGCGGCTCGGCGGGCTTACCGGGCTGCCGCCCGAGGATGACAAGGCCGTGCTGCCTGTGCAGCCAGCCTCGGCAGCACAGGCGATCGAGGCGTTCCTGCTCCGCACCGCGCGGGGCACGCGGCCCTGGCTCGGCTCCGACGGCATCGTCGAGGACCTGGGCGACGGCAGTGCAGCGTTGCGACCCGCCGTCCACCAGCTCGAAGGGCCCGACGCTCCACAGGCGGAAGTCGAACTGCCCTTCCCCTGCGTCTGGGTCGCCCCCTGGACTCCCCGGGCCGGCGTTGCCCCGCTGCGCGGCAGCCTTGTTCTCACGGCGATCACACGCGACGCATCGCTGATCGACCGACTGCTCGCGGAGCCCACCATCGCCAACGTCTACGTGGGAGACCACCGCACGCACTTCATGGAATCCAGGCTTCCCCATGACGGATATCTCGGGGAGTTCCTCATGCGCAGCAAGTCCGTGATCCGCGACTGACCTCGGGGTTCCGACGCCCCTGGAAAGCGAGAGAGATGCCCGCGACGAACCAAATCTCGCCGAGCGAGATGGAGCACACGCTCACCCAGCACGAGGGGGTCGCCCAGGCCGCCGTCACCGCCTGGCCCCCGCCCGGACGACCCGATGCCCCTTACGGCCCCGACCACCCCCGCCTGGTCGCGTACGTCGTGCCCGCCTCGGGCGGCGGGCAGGGACGGGAGACGGACCGGATCGAGGAGTGGCAGCAGATTTACGAGCGGGTCTACACCGCCTCTCCGTCCGAGCCGTTCGGTGAGGACTTCTCCGGCTGGGACAGCAGTTACGACGGCCGTCCGATCGACCGCGACCACATGCGCCAGTGGCGCTCCGCGACCGTGGACCGCATCCGGGAGCTCCGCCCGCGCCGCGTCCTGGAGATCGGCGTGGGCAGCGGACTGCTCCTCTCCCGGCTCGCGGCCGACTGCGAGACCTACTGGGGCACCGACTTCTCCGGCCCGGCGATCGAGGAGCTTCACCGCAACGTCAAGGAGCAGCCGCAGCTCGCTGACCGCGTCACCCTACGCACCCAGGCCGCCGACGACGTGGACGGACTGCCGGCGGGGTACTTCGACACGATCGTCATCAACTCGGTCACCCAGTGCTTTCCCAGCGGTGATTACCTCACCCGGGTCATCACGCGGGCCCTCGGCGTGCTGGCCCCCGGCGGCGCGTTCTTCATCGGGGACGTCCGCGACCTGAGAACCCTGGAGTACTTCCACACCGCCGTCGCTCTGCACCGGAGGAGCGGGACCGATGCCGCCTCCCTGGCTGTGGCCGTGGAGAAGAGCCGCAACCGCGACGAGGAACTCCTCGTCCACCCCGGCTACTTCGTCGGCCTGCCCGCCCTCGATCCCGCCGTCGGCGCCGTCGACATCCAGCTCCAGCAGGGCCGCTACCACAACGAGATGTCACGGCACCGCTACGACGTCGTCCTGCACAAGGCCCCCGCCCAGGTCACCGATGTCGGCGACTGCCCGAGCCTGGCCTGGGGCACCGACATCCGCGACGTGTCCGTACTCGCCGACCGCCTGGGCGGGACCCGCCCGCCCCTGCGGATCACCGGCATCCCCAACGCCCGTATCGCCAACGAGGAAGGCGCCTGGCGAGCCCTCACCGAGGGCGACGCGGTACGGGCCAGGGAACTGCTGACCGGGCACGACCCCACCGCCGTGGACCCGCAGAAACTGACGCAGCTTGCGGTCGACGCGCACCTGCACCTCGCCCTGGTCCCCGGTCCCGACCACCCCGGCCACTTCGAGGCCGTCTTCACCCAGCCGCAGCCGATCCGCACCGCGCTCGCGCGCACCTACCGGCACACGGCCGCCGCCGCCGCGGCGCCCCCGCTCACCGAAAACCCCGCCGCCACCCACCGGGCCGGCAGGTTCGCCGCCCGGCTGCGCGACTGGCTCGGCGAGCGGCTGCCCGGCCGTGCGCTGCCCGCGATCGTCGTCGTCGACGCGCTGCAACTCCGCTCCGACGGCACGCCCGATGTGCGGGCGCTGCCCCAGCCACCCGCCGCAGACGGGGCAGCCACTCTGTCGCACGGTTGAGACCCGTACCAAGTGCCATGTGCCTATATCTCTGTTGCCCGGTTTTTCCCTCGTGAAAGGTCTGAAGTCCATGTCCGCTGACACCACGTACACCGAGGTCCCCACCGACGAGGCGGGGCTTCGTGCCCACAACCGCGCCATCGTCGAGCAGTACATGAACACCCGTGGCCAGGACCGTCTGAAGCGGCATCTGCTCTTCACCGAGGACGGAGTGGGCGGCCTGTGGACCACGGACAGCGGTGAACCGATCGTCATCCGCAGCCGCGACCGGCTGGGGGAACACGCCGTCTGGTCGCTCAAGTGCTTCCCGGACTGGGCCTGGACCGACGTCGAGATCTTCGACACGCAGGACCCCAACCAGTTCTGGGTCGAGTGCAACGGCGAAGGAAAGATCGTCTTCCCCGGGTATCCGGAAGGCCACTACCGGAACCACTTCATCCACTCGTTCCTTTTCGAGAACGGAAAGATCAAGCGGCAGCGCGAGTTCATGAATCCCTGCCAGCAGTTCCGGGCACTGGGGATCGCCGTACCGGAGATCAAGCGCGAAGGAATACCGACGTGACTGCTCTCCGCTCCGCACCCCGTCCCTTGACTCACGGCAGGGCCGAGGCACGCCAGCAGCCCGAGTGGAGCGACCCCGAGGAGGTCGTCCAGGTGCGGAACATGCTCGCCGCCCGGCCTGCCCTGGTCCGCGCGGAAGATGTCCTCACCCTCCGCGCGCTCCTCGCCCGCGTCGCCGCGGGTCAGCTGCGTGTCTTACAGGCCGGCGACTGCGCGGAGGATCCCGCAGAGTGCACCGGGGAGCACATCCGGCGCAAGGTGGCACTGCTCGATCTGCTCGCGACCGCCATGGAGACAGTCAGCCGCGTTCCGGCGCTGCGCGTGGGGCGTATAGCGGGCCAGTTCGCCAAGCCCCGCTCGAACCCCACCGAGAAGGTCGACGGTCTCACCCTGCCCGTGTATCGGGGACACATGGTCAACAGCCCCGACCCGGACCCGGAGAGCCGGCGCGCCGACCCCCTGCGCATCCTGACGTCGTATGCGGCGGCTCACGAGGCGATGAAACACCTCGACGTACACCGGGAGGGTCTCCGGCCCTTCCTCGGGGCCGGCGGCGTGGTGTGGACCAGTCACGAGGCGTTGCTGCTCGACTACGAGGAACCCCTGATCCGCCGTATGGAGGACAGCCGCAGCTGGCTCGGCTCCACCCACTGGCCGTGGATCGGCGAACGCACGCGCCAGGTGGACGGCGCCCACGTCCAGCTGCTGGCGGATGTCGTCAACCCGGTCGCCTGCAAGGTCGGGCCGTCGATGAGCACGGCCGAGATCCTCGCTCTGTGCTCACGTCTCGACCCCGAGCGGGAACCGGGCCGGCTCACGCTGATCGCCCGCATGAGCGCCCCCCTCGTGGCCGACCGCCTGCCGGCCCTGGTCGGCAAGGTGCGCTCCGAGGGGCATCCGGTGATCTGGCTTTGCGATCCGATGCACGGCAACACCGTGCGCAGCCCCAGTGGGAAGAAGACCCGCCTCGTGGAGGTCATGGCGCAGGAGGTGCGGGGCTTCCGAGAGGCCGTGGCCGCGGCGGGCGGCGTGGCCGGCGGGCTCCATCTGGAGACCACCCCGCACGACGTCACGGAATGCGTGGCCGACGAGTCGGAACTGGGTCTCGTAGGACGGCGCCACACCAGTCTGTGCGACCCCCGGCTCACTGCCTCGCAGGCCCTATCCCTGCTCTCCTCCTGGGCCGCGCCCCTCCCTGTCAGTGCCGCTGCCCACTGACCGGGCCCGTCGACGCTCGACTCGGGACGTCGACGGGCCGAGGCGGACTCGCCGAGGCAGCCCCGGAGTTCCCGCATTTCACCCCGACCCGATGGAGTCTCCCGTGTCCCGTCGTCTGTTCACCTCGGAGTCCGTGACCGAGGGTCACCCCGACAAGATCGCTGACCAGATCAGCGACGCCATTCTCGACGCGCTTCTGCGCGAGGACCCGACGTCCCGGGTCGCCGTCGAGACCCTGATCACGACCGGTCTGGTGCACGTGGCCGGCGAGGTCTCGACGACGGCGTACGTGCCGATCGCACAGCTGGTCCGCGACAGGATCCTCGAGATCGGCTACGACTCCTCCAAGAAGGGCTTCGACGGCGCCTCCTGCGGCGTCTCGGTGTCGATCGGTGCGCAGTCGCCGGACATCGCGCAGGGCGTGGACGCGGCGTACGAGTCGCGGGTCGAGGGTGCCGCCGGAGGTGGAGTGGCTGACGAGCTGGCCCTACAGGGCGCGGGCGACCAGGGGCTGATGTTCGGTTACGCGACGGACGAGACGCCGACGCTGATGCCGCTGCCGATCTTCCTGGCGCACCGCCTGTCCAAGCGTCTGTCCAGCGTGCGCAAGAACGGCACGATCCCCTACCTGCGCCCCGACGGCAAGACCCAGGTCACCATCGAGTACGACGGCGACACGGCAGTCCGCCTGGACACCGTCATCGTCTCCTCCCAGCACGCCTCCGACATCGACCTGGAGTCCCTCCTCGCCCCCGACATCCGGGAGTTCGTGGTCGAGCCGGAGCTGAAGGCGCTCCTGGACGAGGGCATCAAGCTGGACACCGAGAACTACCGCCTGCTGGTCAACCCCACCGGCCGTTTCGAGATCGGCGGTCCGATGGGCGACGCCGGCCTGACCGGCCGGAAGATCATCATCGACACCTACGGCGGCATGGCCCGCCACGGTGGCGGCGCGTTCTCCGGCAAGGACCCGTCCAAGGTGGACCGTTCGGCGGCGTACGCGATGCGCTGGGTCGCCAAGAACGTGGTGGCCGCGGGCCTGGCCTCCCGCTGCGAGGTGCAGGTGGCGTACGCCATCGGCAAGGCGGAGCCGGTGGGTTTGTTCGTCGAGACCTTCGGCACGGCCCAGGTCAGCACCGACAGGATCGAGAAGGCGATCGACGAGGTCTTCGACCTGCGCCCGGCCGCCATAATCCGCGACCTCGACCTGCTCCGCCCGATCTACGCCCAGACCGCCGCGTACGGTCACTTCGGCCGGGAGCTGCCCGAGTTCACCTGGGAGCGCACCGACCGCGTGGACGCACTGCGCAAGGCGGCGGGGGTGTGAGGTGCGCATAGCGGTCACCGGCTCCATAGCGACCGACCATCTAATGCACTTCCCCGGCCGGTTCTCCGACCAGCTCCTGCCGGACGAACTCGATCACGTGTCACTTTCCTTCCTCGTGGACGATCTGCAGGTGCGCCGCGGGGGCGTCGCCGCGAACATCGCGTTCGGTCTCGGATGCCTGAGTCTGCGTCCCGTGCTCGTCGGGGCCGTGGGCCGCGATTTCGAGGCGTACGGTGCCTGGCTCCATCGGCACGGGGTGGACACTCGGTCGGTCCATGTGTCGCGAACCCGGCACACCGCACGCTTCCTGTGCACCACGGACGGCGACGGTAACCAGATCGCCTCCTTCTACGCCGGTGCGATGAGCGAGGCGGCGACGATCAGCCTCGGCACTGTTGCAGAACGCGTCGGCGGCCTGGACCTCGTGCTGATCGGTGCGAACGCCCCCGAGGCGATGCTGCGGCACACGCAGGACTGCCGCACGGCGGGACTGCCCTTCGCAGCCGATCCGTCCCAGCAGCTCGCACGGCTCCGAGGCGAGAAGATCCAGGACCTGGTCGCCGGCGCCGACCTCCTCTTCACGAACGAGTACGAGAGCGCTCTGCTGCTGCGCAAGACAGGGTGGACGCCGGTCGACGTACTCGCCAGAGTGGGCACCTGGGTCACAACCCTGGGTGACAAGGGCTGCCTGGTTCAACGGCGGGGTGAGCCGCCCATCGAGATCGCGGCGGTGCCCGTCGCCGAACCGGTGGATCCCACCGGCGTCGGCGACGGGTTCCGCGCCGGTTTCCTCGCGGCCATCGCGTGGGGACTCACTCCGACTCGCGCGGCCCAGCTCGGCTGTGCCGTGGCCGCGAACGTCCTGCGCGCTGTCGGACCACAGGAGCACCGGCTGAGCGGCGACGAGTTGCTGTCGCAGTGCGGCTCGGCCTACGGCCCCGATGCGGCTGCCGACTTCGGCGGCCATCTGCCCCGCGAGCTGACCGCCTCTGACCACGATCCATGCATCCGTGGTGCGAAGACCGCCAGGACGGGCCTTGGAGAGTAATCGTCAAGAGCTGTGGATCAGTTGGTCTCACCTTCGTTCAGATGAGTTGATCACGGCGAGTTCCACTTCGAAGCCGTCATCATTCTCCAGGTAGGCGGCGCTGTGCTGTCCGCCGCCGGCGTAGGGATGCCACTCGGGGGAATACCGGGTGCCAGCCACGCTGGGCGGCATCGGCCGCAGCTTCTCGACCGTGGTGGTGCCTTCGGTGTGGAAGGCGAGGTGGTTCAGCCCTGGGCGGCAGCGGTCGTGCTCTTCGCGGTGAGAGCAGGCGATTGTTCAGTGAGCTTCTCGACGACTTGGGGAGCTTTACTACGTAGAGCTCTTTGAATGGCGCAACATAGCGTGGGATCGCCGGTTGGCCAAACCGGCGATCGTCCGCATCATTGGAGAACCACCGCCACGCCCTGCCCGCCGCGACGAAAGGCAGCATTTCAGCTCACAACTTCATGAGATAGCCGTCTGCCTTCACGACGATGTACGGCAGCGTCCTCCTGCCGACGTTCCAGGTCACCATCGGTTCAAGCCCGGTCTGCACGTCTACCTCGATACGCGGCCCGCCCGAGTTGGTTTTCGCCTTCCGGTTGCGCAACTGCCAGCCGGACAGTCCGGCGCTGATCCTGCCCTCCGATCGGCGCCACTCCCACCATCAAGGGGAGAGCCGCGGCGTGGATCCCGCGGCTCAGGATGGACGGCGGCCCCCCTTTCGCCTTCGGCTCGCCTCGGTCAAAACCCTGCGCCTGTGCACCAGCTCGGGCGCCTACCGGCCATCTACGGCGGCCATGACGCATGCCCGCCAGCCGCCGTGCGCCAGAGCAAGGTGTCGTACAGAAGACGCCTTCCCGGGCCAGGCGCACACCCGGCGCACTCGGCTGCCCGCGCGCTCCCGACCATCTCCCCGTTCGATTGAATGGGGCAGAATACACCCTCTACCCTGACAAGGGATTCGTGATCTCCAACACCCAGCGCACAGCGACCAGCACGGCGAGACAATCGAGGTAAATAGATCAAACGGGACATTTCTTTCCCGTGGGCCATTTGCGGGACGGCGGCCCTGACAGCCCGTCAGGCAGGCCGCTGACCTGGGCAAACACACGGGAATCCAACGGCCTCCGGAGCCGTGTGCGCAGGTTCGAATCCTGCCGGGGGCACTCCGGATTAAGGCGCTGAACTGCAGAGATGTAGATCAGCGCCTTTCTTATGCATGCCAAAACCGCAACGGTCAACTTGGCTGTGCGCGCCCGACACCTGGACGCCCTGACCTGGGGCTTTGCAGCTCCGAACCGATTAAAATCCCAATTATCCGATCCCGTGGAATCCCTCCGTGCGGGACATGCGCGGGACGAAGGTGTGTGAGCGGGAGTTCCCGCAACAGACGCACCTGTTCTCGCCTGCATGTTTGTAGCCAGGGCGGCTAGAAGAAGCCCGGCGCAGCAAGCCGTTCCGCTTTTCTGGGTCAAAATTCGCATCGCGTCATGTGGATGCCGCAAGGGAACCAAGGGGCCACAGCTGTCGGTCTGTCCAGAACGACTGCCCTCCCTGTCTGGAGTAGACCGCGCAGGTTAACCCGCGGACCAGGCAGGGCAGTTCATGGCAAGGAATGCCTTCGGCAAGTACCTGCTGACGCTGTCGGTCGGGTGGGAGATACTGCAGAAGCTTCCGACTGACGATCATGCACTGAGGTGGGGGAAAACGGTGGCGGGCGGGAACGATCCTCACGCACGGGAGCTCGCGCGGCAGGCCAGAGAACGGGAGCGGACCCGAAAGGCCGCCGAGGCCGCGGCCAAGCGGAAGGCTCGCGAGGAGAAGCTCGCCCACGAAGCGGTCCGCGCCCAGGAAGCCGTCGACAAGACCAGCGTTGCCGAGAACGATGCCGAGCAACTCTCCAAACTCTTACGGACAGCCGTACTGGAGGGACAACCGCTAACGTTCGATCGGCTGAAGCAGGAGTTCGTTCCCTCCTTGTTCGTGCCACCCGAGGGACGTACCAAAGCCGCACCCGTCCCGCGCTGGACGGAGTACGAGCCGGAGGCACCGCGCGGGCTGCTCGGTGCTCTCGGTTTCGGACGGCGCGCCTACGACGCGGAGGTCGAAGGCGCCCGCGAGCGGTTCGACAGAGCACTGCGGGACCATGCACGCGACGAGAAGAAGCGCGCCGAGAGGATGGAAGAGGCTCGTGCCCTGCACGAGGAGCGCAACCAGGAAGAAGCCGCCCGGGTCGAGGCATGGAACACCAGCCTCGAACAGCGGCGAAGCGCGTACCTGGACAACCTCCGAAGCAGCGCCCCAAATAGGCGTCGAGCCTGAGCCATCAGGTAGGACAACTCGGGACGTACTGCGGACGTACGACTCATGCCCGAACAGAAGTTGCTCTGACTCTGCGGCAACACTGCGGACGCGACCGGTGATCTGGTTCAGCGACGCTTTTTGCCCTTCTTACGACCGCCGCCTTTACGCCGCACGGCCGACTGCGCTGGGCGTACCTGTGCCGGGTACGTCTTCTCGCACTCCTCGTACGCCAGCGCAGCGGGTCGGGCGATCTCCTCGTCCGGATGGTTCGACAGCAGCTGAAGGGCATGCGATGCGGTGGCAGGGTCGGCACGGGCGAGATCCAACGCCAGCGCGGGTGCACCGCCCGGCCAGCCTCTGGCCATCTGCTCGAACCCCTCGTGCAGAGCGCCGAGTTCGGGGACGAGATGGCCGCCGTCCGCTCCTGCCGACGGTGCCTCCGCGCCCTCCAGGATCTCGCCGAGGGCGAAGGACGCGCGCCAGGCGGGGATTGCGAGGGCATGCAGCCGGTCCAGCTGCCACAGCAGCCGGGACGAGAGGGGCACGGCCTCTTCCTCGACCGCCTCCCCCGCCGCCCGCAGCACCTCGGCGGCCCAGGCGCCCAGCACCGGGTCACCGACGTACCCGGCGAGCAGCCCGGGCGGGGCGTCCGGCAGGGTCAGCGCCACCAGCCGGCGGTGACCACGCAGATCCGTGGACGGCGCGGGGACCGCCAACGCCGCCAGCAGCCTCGGCCAGCGCGCCCCGGGCCCCTCGCCACCCGCAACCCACTGGCGCAGCAGCCGATGGGCGGCCGGATCGTCCCACTGCCGCGCGGCGGGGACCAGCCGTTCGGCATCCATCGCGATCATCGCCTCCACGGTGGGGAAGCGCTCCGCCACGCTCGACGGAGTCCACCGTCGCTCCTGTCCATGCCCCTCCTCCTGCCCCTCGCTGTCACCCGCGGGGGAACCGGCTGTCTCCCGCGCCGAATCTCCGGTACGCGGTGGCCAGCCGCCGCCGTACGCCAGCAGCAGCGCCTCGCGAAGCACCGCGGCGGCCAGCGGGGTCAGCCCGTACGCGTCGCCGCGCCGCCACACCACACCGGCCGCGGCCAGCAGATCCAGGCGGCCGACCAGCCGCCGAGCCACCGGCGCCAGCTCGGCGGCGTCCTGTTCGTCCAACGGGCCCAGCTGCAGCAGCCGTTCGAGCTCCGGCAGCGGCGGCAGGCGGTACGCCTCCGCTGTGCGCCCGGGCTCCTCCGACTCCGTGGAGTCCTCGGGTCCGCGCACCGGCGCGGCGAGCGCCGCCTCGGGCGATACCACCCAGTCGGCCGCCACAGCCGCCTCCCGCGCCACCGACCGGGTCTCACCCGCCGCGCAGTGGAGTGACACCAGATCGCCCAGGGTCTCGCCCTCGAAGTCGTCCCCGAGATCCGGATCCGTGCCCAGCCGCGCGCACAGCTCCACCAGGGCTCGCACCGCGAGAGCCGCCAGTTCGCCCGCGTTCCGCTCACACCATGCTTCCAGGGACGGCCCGGGCTGCGGCCTGCTCTCCGGATCCAGGACGAGAAAACCGGTCGTGAGCGCGAAGTCGACCCCCTCCGCGTCGGCGTCCGCGGGCGGGGACGCGGCGAGCTGCGCGGCGTGCGCGAGCAACCCGCTGCCGCACAGCGCGGACATGAAGCCGTCCCGGTCCGCGGGCAGCGGGTGCGGCGGTGCGAACGGTTCGTCTCCCCGCAGAATGTCGTACTGCTCGACCACCTTGCCCACCGCGTTGAACAGCGCCATGTCGTCAGGACGCGGACCTGGAGCGGGAAGTGCCGCCGTCGGCAGTTCAGCCGGCCCGAACGACCAGCGGCGGCTTACCCGCAACCCGGCTTTCGTGACCGCCTCGGTCCACTCCTCCACTCCATCGGCGTCCATCAGACGCGCCAGTTGCTCGGAGTCCAGCAGTCCCAGCACCCATGGCGCCTCGTCCGACTCGGTCAGACACAGGGCGAGGCGCTGCCCCAGCGCGATCGCTGCCACCGCCTGCCGCTCCATCGCCAGTCCGCGCCGGTAGGGGCCGAGCGCCCAAGCCGCCGGGCCCGCACCAACGGAGCCGGCGTCCGGCTCCACGGCGTCTGTCACCTCCGGCAGGGACAACAGCCCGGCACGCTCCGCGTACGGCAACCGCGCCAGTTCCTCCAACTCTCCGCGCACCGCCTTCGCATCCCGTACGTCGACACCGCGCGCCCGCAGCAGGCCGCCCCAGAAGCGAGGGAGCGTCAACTCGCGTGGGTCGCACATCACCCGCAGGTGCTCGTCGGCGCACTTGTCGATGGCCTCGCGCAGCCGCACGTGCCGCTTGGTGTTGAGCCGCCCGTCCGCTCTGGTGCGATCTGCCAGCACACGCAGCACCGCGAGCGCCGCGTCCTCCTCGCCCGGTGTGACGGACAGGAACTGCGGCAGCGCCTCGAGCAGCACGACCCGTACCAGGTCGGGAGTGGCCTCGGGCAGCCCGTCGCGTACCTTGGCACCGCTCAGCGCGAGCAGATGCACGACCGCGTCCGCGGCCACTGGATCAAGACGTTCGCCATGCTCCGTGCCCCAGGAGAGAAGAGAGCAGGCGGCCAGACCGGATTCCGCTTCGTGAGTCACCCGAACACCGTACAGAGCCGTTCCCGGCGTGGATTTCGCTCCTGTCCGTCGCAGGCTGCTCACGAAACGTCATCAGAAGGCACGCTCCCATGCCCCCGCAGGCCCGTGTCGGCGCTGAGCAATGGAGATCACCGATCGCATCCACTCTGCCCGGCAGGGACGCGGGCCCCGTCCGCCGGCCGATCCGCGAAGCGGGCGGCCCGCCCTCGGACCTTCGCGGCGGGAACGTGCAGAACTCCGCAGTCCGCTTCGGGCTGCCGAGATCCGCGTACCGCATCGCGACAGCCCTCGGACTGAAGCCCGGACGCCGTTCTGCACGATGACGGTGCCTCGACGAACTCGCCTCGATCGAGGGCAGCCCACCCGGCGGTCGTAGCGGAGCCGGACGGGCACGCACGTCGGCCGGGAGAACCCGCGTGTGCGGGTCACCCGCAGCGTGGCACCGTAGGTGGGCAGAAGAGTTAAGCTCGCCCCATACCGAATTTGTGCAGGTGAAACTGAACAGAAATGGGATAGCCGTGCATGAACAGATCGACAAGCCGGGGCGGCTGCTGGACCGCGATCACGAGTGGGCCCTCCTGAACGATTTTCTCGCCGATCCAGCCACCGAGCTGCGGCTGGCCATCGTCTCGGGGCGCCGGAGAAACGGGAAGTCGTTCCTGCTGGAGGCACTCGCAGAAGCAGTGGGCGGGCTGTACCTGACCGCTGTACAGGAGGAAGGCCGGGTGCCCGCGCTGCACCGGTTCACCGAGACGATCGCCGCACACGCAGGTGTGCGGCCCGGGGCGATGCGGCTGGACGACTGGCGGGACGCGCTCACCGCCGCGCTGGAAGTGGTGAACCGGGCCCCGGGGGCACCGCTGATCGTCATCGACGAGCTGCCGTACCTGATGCAGCACTCCCCGGAGATCCCCGGGTTCCTGCAACTGCTGTACGACCAGTCACAGTCCGGCAAAGCACCGGGCGGCCGGATCGTGCTGTGCGGCTCGGCGATGAGCGTGATGTCCGAATTGTTGTCCGGGACCAAGCCGCTACGCGGCCGAGCCGTTCTGGACCTACGCCTGTCGGCCTTCGACTACCGCACCGCCCGCACCCACTGGGGGATCGCGGACCCGGCAGTGGCACTGCAGGTCGACTCCGTGCTGGGCGGCGCCCCTGGCTATCGGCCACTGGCCGCGGGGCAGGCCCCGCAGAGGGAAGAGGAGTTCGCCCCCTGGGTCGAACGCACCCTGCTGGACCCGGGACGGGCCCTGTACTCCCGGGTGGAGGCGGAGTTCCTGCTGCGCGAGGACCCACGGATCACCCACCGCACGCTGTACTACGACGTGCTGTCCGCGGTCGCCCGAGGCGCGTCGACCCCGGCGAAGGTCGGCTCGATGCTGGAACGGTCCCGCTCCGCCATGGTCGCCCCGCTGGAGGTGCTCGAGTCCACCGGCTACGTCCGCAAGGAGCAGGACCTGCTCAAGGCACGGCACCCGGCCATCAGCGTGGCGGACCCGGTGATCCGCTTCAACCAGCTGATCACACTGCCCATGGTGGACCTGGTGGAACGGAGGCGCGGTGCCCAGGTGTGGCAGTCGTCCCGTCCGACGTACCACTCGAAGATCCTCGGCCCGCATTTTGAGGAGACCGCGCGCGAATGGGCCCGCTCTTTCGCCATCGACGAGACGGGGCTGTCGCTCGGCGCGGTGGGCACGGCGGAGATCTCCGACCCGGCCGCCCGCACCAAGCACGAGGTCGACCTACTCGCCATGGCCCCCGGCGAGCGCCCGCAAAACCCGCGAGCCACCATCGCCCTGATCGGTGAGGCCAAGGCCACCGTCCAACCGCGAGGGCTCAAGGACCTCGAGCGCCTTGAGCACATTCGGACCCTCCTCGCCGACCAGGGGCACCGGCCCGATGACGCGACACTCGCCCTGTTCTCCCTGCACGGTTTCCATCCCGATGTCATCGACGCTGCCGGACACCGCCGCGATGTCCTCCTGGTCGACATCGGCGCGCTGTACGGCGACGGACCCATCCACGGCCTGACATGACATGAGCCAGGATTGCGTGACTCACGGGGCACCATGGGCCCAGCCCGGTGGCCGACCGGGGCGGGATCGACGCTGACCGGCACGCGAAAGCACCATTACCGCCCCCAAGGGGAACATTTCGTTACCGCGGGACATGCGCGGGACGACGGGCCTGACAGGGCGTCAAATAGGCCGTTGGCCTGCGAAAACACGCGGGAAGCCGACGGCCTCCGGAGCCGTGTGCGCAGGTTCGAATTCTGCCGGGGGCACCGGAAATTTAGGCCCTGACCAGCGGAAACGCCGGTCAGGGCCTTTCTTGTGCATGCCAAAACGCACACGGCCTACTTGGCCGTGACCACTCGACCCGGCAAGGCCCTGACCTGGGTTATTGCGTGACCGAGAAGATGAAACCCCAATTGTCCGATCCCGCAAAATCGATACCTGCGGGACATGCGCGGGCCAAAAGGCCGCGAGGCGGATCCGTCACCCTCAGGAGGCTGCTTCGACCTGCATGTTTACCAAGTGGGACAGCCAGAAGGCACACGGAGAAACAGGCCGTTTCACTTTTCTGGGCCAGAACTGGCGTCGACGGTGAGTGGGTACCACCGGGCAAGGAACGACCGCCCGAGTGCCTGGCTACGCCTTCCGCACTCAATGCGGCTCGTGCCCTTGATGACCGTCGACGCCGGCCCGAAGAGTCTCTGGTGTCATCCCATCAGGAACGGTCGATCCTCAGCCTGAAGCAGATCGTGCAGGTTAACCCGTGGATCAGCCAGGGCAGTTCATCGTGGGAAGCCCTCGGCAAGTACCTGCTGACGTCGTCGATCCAGTGGGAGATACTGCGGAAGGTTCCAACTGACGATCATGCACTGAGCTGGGGGAAACAGTGGCGGGCGGGAACGATCCTTACGCGCGGGAGCTCGCGCGGCAGGCCAAGGAACGGGAGCGGGCCCGGAAGGCCGCCGAGGCCGAGGCCAAACGGAAGGCTCGCGAGGAGAAGCTCGCCTACGAGGCGGCCCGTGCACAGGAAGCCGTGGACCAGACGAGCGTTGCCGAGAACGATGCCGAGCAACTGTCCAAGCTGTTGCGAACAGCCGTACTGGATGGGCAAGCACTGACGTTCGACCGACTGAAGCAGGAGTTCGTTCCCTCCTTGTTCGTGCCACCCAAGGGTCGTGCGAATGCCGCACCGCTGCCCCGTTGGGAGGAGTACGAGCCGGAGGCACCGCGCGGGCTGTTCGGCGCTCTCGGCTTTGGACGCCGCGGCTACGACGCAGAGGTCGAAGCAGCCCGTAAGCGGTTCGACAGAGCGTTGCGAGAGCATGCGCGCGACGAGAAGAAGCGCGCCGAGAAGTTGGAGAAAGCTCGCGGCCAACACGAGGAACGCAACCACGAAGAGGCCACACGAGTCGAGACATGGAACACCGATCTCGAACAGCGGCGCAGCGCGTACCGGGACAGGGACGTAGATGCAGTCGAGTGGTTCGCCGACCAGGTCTTGGCCGCCTCCGTGTATCCGCACGGCTTCCCCAAGGCACATCAGGTCTCGTACCAGGCGGACACGGGTGACCTGCTGGTTGAGATAGACCTGCCGCTGGAGGACGTGGTCCCTGCGGCCCGCGCATACCGCTACGTGAAAACGCGTGACGAGATCACGCCTGTTCCGCGTCCGGAAAAAGAGCGCAAGGAACTGTACGCATCGGTCCTGGCTCAAACGGCTCTGCGCACCGTGTACGAATTCTTTGCCGCCGACACCGAGGGCGTGGTTCAGTCCATCGCCTTGAACGGGCATGTGGCCACCATCGACCGCGCCACGGGGCGGAACGTCCATCCGTGCTTGATCACGCTCCAGACGGATCGGGACGAATTCAATCAGCTGGTTCTGACCCAGGTGGATCCACGGGCCTGTCTGAGACGACTGCGGTCACTGATCTCGCCGAACCCGTACGAGCTGGAGCCAGTGCGACCGTTGGTCACGTTCGACCTGTCCAAGTTCCGGCTCATGGACAGCCTGGATGTCGTGGCGGGCCTGGACAGCCGACCCGTGCTGATGGACCTGACACCCACGGAGTTCGAACACCTCATCAGACAACTCTTCGAAGCCATCGGCCTGGACAGCGTGAACACCCAGCCGTCGAAGGACGAGGGTGTCGACGCGGTCGCGATGAACACCGACCCCGTGATGAAGGGGTTGTGCATCATCCAGGCCAAACGCACCAAGAACGTGGTTCCGTTCGAGACCGTCTCGGCACTCGCGGGAGTTGTGGAACACAAGCGGGCCGCCAAGGGCATCCTGGTGACGACCTCCTGGTTCGGCCGCGCCAGCGAGGCATTCGCCAACGAGCACGGGCGCCTCGAACTCCTCGACGGAGCGAACCTGGTGCACCTGTTCAAGGAGCACATGAACCTCGACGTCATCCCTGGGCCGGTACCTCCAAAGCGGCGCCCTCAATAGGCGTACAGCTCAAGCCACGGTGGTGGAACGTTTGTACATCAACTGCTGGCGTATGCACCGTGCCTGGAAAGCAGTTGCCCGGCTCCGCGACAACAGCCCCTTGCCGACACGTCCTTCGCGCTACTGGTACTCGTTTAGCAGCGCCTCGATGCGCTGGTTGGCGACCGCCTGCCGTCCGTACAAGCACTTGGCGTACCGGGTCATGCGGACCTCGACGCTGTTGCCGGCACGTTCGGCGACCTCGGTGGGGTCCACTCCGGCATTCAGCCAGGTAGACAGAGCCGAGTGGCGCAGGTCGTACGGGCGGGCCGCGAGCAGCGAGCACCCCAGGTCCGGCGGAAGGCCGGGTTCACGGGCCTCGTGCCAGGCACGGTCGTAGGTACTGGATCCGACGATGCCGCCGCGCTCGTTGAACAACAGCCGCCCGTCGTCCGCGGTGCCGAAGGTGTCGATGCTTTCCCGCCAGAGCGTTACCAGTTCGGGCGGCAGTGGTACGGGCCGGGTGTCGTCGGCCGGACGGTTCTTGAGACCGCGTTCGTCGTGGGCTCTTCCGGTGTCGGTCCACCGCTTGCCCGCCTGCGGCAGTGTGCGGTGCACTGTCACCTGGCCCCAGCCCTCGGCGGGCAGCACACAGTTGGGCAGAGACACCCCGACCGCTTCGGCGGGGCGCAGCCCGGCGTAGTACATCCCGGCGAACAGCCCGACCAGCCGTCGTCCACGTGCCCGCCGGTAACCGCCGACGTAGGAGACCGCGCACAGTAGGGAACGTGCCTGGCTGGGGTTGGCGATCACCCGCGGGTCGATCTGGTCGACGGTCTCAGCCACGGTCCACTTGATGGGAGCAAGCGGGTCGGCGGGCAACTTGCGCTGCTCGACGGCGTACCGCACGGCGTTGACCAGGACCTTGCGGCGACTCTCTCTGCCGCCCCCATTCGACCAAGGGAGGATGCAAGGTAGGATAGGTAGCATGAGCGAGCCTACCGGCAAGTACTCGATCACCATGCCGCGCGATATCGCCGAAGCAGCCAAGGCCCGCAGTGGCCCCTCCGGACTGTCCGCTTACGTCGCCGCAGCCGTCGCCCGCCAGATCGAGCGGGACAACCTCAACGAACTCATCACGGTGGCAGAGGCCGAACACGGCCCCATCACCGACGAAGAGATTCAAGTTCTGCGCGACCAACTCCACCAAGCCCGAGAGCAGCAGACCCAGGGCGGGGCGAACGTCGCGTGACCCCCTCCCCCGCCGCCCCCGGCGGCACCCTGGTCCTCGACAGCGAAGGGCTGGCCAAGGCAGTCCTGCGCGACCGCACGGTCACCGGCTGGCTCGCCCTCGCCCGCGCCGACGACCTACGGGTGATCACTTCCGCAGCCACCCTCGTGGAAGTGATCCACCCACGGATCAATCGCCCAGCTCTGGAATGGACCCTGTCCCGCCTCGTCATCGAACCGGTCACCGAGTCCATCGCCCGTCACGCCGCCGCCCTCCTCGCCGACGCCGGCCTGCACGGCCACAAGTACGCCATCGACGCCATGCTCAGCGCCACGGCGCTGGCCGCCCCCGGCCCCGTCACCGTCCTCACCTCTGACCCCGAGGACCTCGCCACCCTCTGCCGCGGGCGCGTCACCGTCATCAAGATCTGACGGGACGCCGCCCGCCCGATCAGTCACGAGGCCCACACCTACATGCAGCCGGGCCGACCTCGAGCCATCGGACGGCAGCAGCCAGGCAGCAGTACCCGGAGCAGTCTCAGATGTAGTACTTGAACTCAGGTAATGGGTCTCGGTCAGGAGGGATTTCTCGCATGCTTTCTCCGACCAGTCCCGAGAACTTGATCGTGATGGGCAGTAGCCCGCCCAGGGCGGCCGAGTTCCAGTTGAGTTTGGTGAGCGCCAGCACTTCCTTCAAGAGCACATCGCGGGACGAGTGGTCAGCGACCTGAAGCGGGGCCGGGACAGGCATCCCATGGAACTCTTTCAGCGCGGATATGTAGCCCGTGGTGTAGAGGTAGTCCAACTCGCCGAAGCTGAAGCCGGTTCCACGCAACGGCGGGCGCTCCTAACAAGAGTGGTGGGCTTGACCTGGTCAGAGGTCGGTGTCGGGCACGAGGCCGCCGGGTAGCGGGACGCGGTCAGCCGCGTAATCGCACGCGATAGACCTGGCGACGTCGGCGATCATCCCCGGGGTACTGGTCGCCCATGGATGAGGTCAAAGTCGTCGTCGCCCATTCCGAGCGCGCGACTCTGCGCGTCGGTGACGTGTTCTTGAAGGTGGACGCCGATCAGGCGCGCATCGACGTCGAGGTCGAGGCGATGTCTCTCGCGCCGGTCCCGACCCCGGAGGTCCTGTGGCGCAAGCCGCCCGTGCTCGCGATCGCCGCACTCCCGGGGACGACCCTTGGGCGCCTCGGCGGGCCGTCGACCGGGTCGCCGGCGGCGTGGGCTGCGGCGGGCGCCGCCATCCGGAAGCTGCACGAAGCGCCGCTGCCGCCCCGGCCCGGCTGGGCCGGCCGGAGCATCGTCGCGCTGGCGGCGGAACTCGACGAGGAGTGCGAGTTGCTCGTGACGAACGGCGTCCTGCCCGCCGACCTGGTCACCCACAACCGCCAGGTCGCCGAGGCCGCGCTCCGGCCGTGGACTCCGGCGTTCACACACGGCGACCTGCAGATCGCGCACGTCTTCGTCGACGGCGACGAGGTCACCGGCATCATCGACTGGTCCGCCACACCGGGAAAGTGGAACCCGGCGCCCACCCGACGCGACAACCGGGCCGTCAACCTGCCCCAGCCCCGAAAACACCGCACCTCGCAAACACAGAGTCCCCGTCAGCACGTCAACGAGGACTCATGAACGTTCTGCGTTTGACGATGGCCCGCCACGGGGCTGCACTGGATATGGATGCTGCGGCGACTCCGTTCTAGGGAGAGCAGCGATGCCAGTCATGGAAACGTTCCACCTTCTGCAGCCGTACAAGATCGCCGAGGAGACGTTCGTCATCCCGTGGGCCCTCGAGGCCCCGCCGGTCGGCCACTTTCCGATGAACTCGATGGTTATCCGGGGAGCCGAACCGGTCCTCGTGGACACCGGGGCGCCCGCAGTGCGCTCCCAGTGGCTGGAGGCAGCCTGGTCCGTCGTGGATCCCCTGGACGTACGGTGGATCTTCCTCACCCACGACGACCGCGACCACGCCGGCAACCTCCTGGCGGTCCTCGCCGAATGCCCGAACGCGACCCTGCTGACGACATGGTTCTCCATCGGCCGCATGGCCGAGGAGTGGGAGACCCCCATCAACCGGTGCCGCTTCATGACCGACGGCGACACGATCGACGCGGGCGACCGCACCCTGGTCGCCAAACGACCGCCCCTGTACGACAACCCCACAACCCGCGCCCTCTTCGACCCGAAGACCAACGTCCTGTGGGCCGTCGACACCTTTGCCACGAACGTACCCGCCCCGATGCCGGACATAGCGGCGTTGTCCGCGGACGAGTTCCGCGACGGCCAATTCTTCGGCGGACGGCTGGTCTCTCCCTGGGTCGCGTTGCTGGACACCCAGAAGTTCCGGACGGTCGTGGACGACTTCCAACACCTGAACGCCGAGGTCGTCGCCGGCTGCCATTCCCCGGTCCTCCGCGGCCCCAAGATCTCCGAGGCCTACGACCTCCTCCGCCAGCTCCCCGGGATCCCCCCGTGGGCAGAGTTCACCCAGGCCGACCTGGACCAGTGGATGGCGGTCGCCGAGAGCTCGGTACCACCGGAACAACCGCGACCGTCGGGGACGTGACTGTGGCCGTGGTCCTAGGTCGTTTCCTTACGCCGCCGCAAGTGAAAGGCGGAGGCTAGCCAGCGCCGTGGCCCTGGAGAGTGCGGTCGTGGGCGCATGCTCATCTGGGCACGATGAGTGCATGGCATCGGAGTGGATAGCCCCTGTGGTCACCGGCACCTCAGGAGCCTTAGGGTTCGCCTGGCGAGGGTCGCATGCAGGGTGCGGCCGAGGGTTTGGCCGGCGCCGCCCAGGCCGAGCGCCCAGGCGGCGACAGTGGGGCTCGCGCCGCGTGCGATCAGCAGGGGCACGAGGGCGATGACGACTGCGTACATGGCGAAGCTGTTCAACGTGAGTGCGGTGGCAAGCGTCAGGAACGGTCGGCTGCGGGTCACCGAGAGGCTGGGGGCGTGCCGTTGGGAGGGCGGCGTCGGCGCGGGCGGCCAAGGTCCTCGTAGCGCCAAGGCGTGGGCGGGGACGGTTACGAGGGCCAGGAACAGCGCGAGTACGGCGTACGTGCTGCGCCAGCTCAGGTGCTCGGCGAGCGTGGCGGTCAGCGGGGCGAAGGCGGTGGAGGCCAGGCCGCCGGCGAGCGTGACGATGGTGAGGGCGCGGACGCGGTCGCTTCCCCACCAGCGCGTGAGGGCGGCGAAGGCGGGCTGGTAGAAGGTGGCGGCCATGGCCACGCCGGCCAGGAGCCAGGCGGCGGTGAAGGCAGCGAGGTTGGGCGCGTAGGCGATGGCCAGTACGGCGACGACGCCCAGGACGGAACCGGTGGTCATCACGGTGCGCGGGCCTCGGCGGTCGAGGATGCGGCCGACGGGGATGCCGGCGAGGGCGGAGACCAGGAGGGCGCCCGAGAAGGCGGCGGTGGTGGCGGTCGTCGACCAGCCCGTGGCGACGGTGATCTGGGGGTTCAGCACGGGGAAGGCGTAGTAGACGACCCCCAGCTGGTGATCTGGGTGACGCTCAGGGCGGGCAGGGCGGCGCGGGGCCGTGACCGGTCTCCCGTCCCGGTCACGGCCTCGCTGGTGTGGAGGTTGGTCATCGGCGGATCAGCAGCAGCCGCCCGCGGCAACCGGTTCCTTCGAGCCGGCGTCGGCTTCGACCGGGCCGGCGCAGCAGTTGCTGCCCTGCTGCTTGGCCAGGGTGTCGGCGTCGGCCTTGACGACGTACACCTCCCAGGGTTCCCGGCCGGGGCCGTGGACCCAGACCTTGTCCTGGAGGGCGTAGCAGCAGGTGGTGTCGTTCTCCACGTCGGTGGCCAGGCCGGCCTCGCCCAGGCGGGCGGTGGCGGCGTGGACCGCTTCGGTCGTCTCGACCTCGACGCCGAGGTGGTCGAGGAGGGTTGTCTCGTTTGTGTTGCCTTCGATGAGGACGAGCTTGAGCGGGGGCTCGGCGATGGCGAAGTTGGCGTAGCCGTCGCGCAGTTTGGCGGGTCCGGTGCCGAAGAGCCTGCTGTAGAAGGCGATGGACGCGTCGAGATCCGGGACGCGGAGGGCGAGCTGTACGCGGGACATGGCGAACCTCCTTGGTTGGGTGGGGAGTTCAGCAGCCGCCGGAGGTGGTGGCCGGGGCACCGATGCCGATCTGGAGGGTGGCGGGGGCGGCGCAACAGCCGCTTCCGGACTGCTCGGCGCTCTGTGGCTCGTCGAAGAGGCCCGCGCCGCCGCACACACCCGTCTCCGGGAGGGTGAGTTCGACGCGCTCGGCGGCCTCCTGGTCTCCGGCGATCGCCGCCGCGATGGAGCGGACCTGCTCGTAGCCGGTCATGGCGAGGAAAGTGGGGGCGCGGCCGTAGGACTTCATGCCGACCAGGTAGATGCCCTGTTCCGGGTGGGTGAGCTCGTTGACGCCGTGCGGGTGGACGGTGCCGCAGGAGTGCACGTTGGGGTCGATGAGCGGGGCGAGGGCGGTCGGGGCCTGGAGGCGTTCGTCGAGGCCGAGGCGGAGCTCGGAGAGGAGGGACAGGTCGGGGCGGAAGCCGGTCAGGACGATGACCTCGTCGACCGGGTCGAGGCGGCGGCCGTCCTCGGCGACGAGAACGAGCAGGTCGCCGTCGTGTTCCACAGCCTGTGTACGGAATCCGGTGACCGCACTCGCGTGACCGGCCTCGACGGCGTCCTTCGCCCGCAGGCCCAGGGCACCTCGGGCCGGGAGCTGGTCGGCCTCGCCACCGCCGTACGTGTTCGCGCCAATGCCCCGACGCAGGATCCACACCGCGTGCGTGCCGTCCTCCTCCTTCGCCAGGTCGGCGAGGAGCGCGAGAGCCGTGAAGGCTGAGGCACCGGAACCGACGACGGCGGTGCGCTTGCCCGCGTAGCGGGCGCGCACGGCCGGGTCGTTGAGGTCGGGGACGCGGTAGGCGATGCGGTCGGCGGTCGCCTTCTCGCCGAGGGCGGGCAGGCCGTCCGCGCCGGCCGGACTCGGGGTGGACCAGGTGCCGGAGGCGTCGATGACGGCGCGGGCGGTGATCCGCTCCTCGCGGCCGTCGGCGGACTGGATGTGCACGGTGAAGGGCTGCTCGTCGCGGCCAGCGTCGACGATGCGGTCGCGCCCGGCGCGGGCCACTCCGGTGACCGTGGTGCCGTAGCGGACCTTGTCGCCCAGGACGTCAGCGAGGGGCTGGAGGTAGCGCTCGGCCCAGTCGCCGCCGGTCGGGTAGGTGGTGGCGTCGGGGCAAACCCAGCCGGTCGGGGCGAGGAGCTTCTCGGCGGCCGGGTCGATGACCTCGCCCCAGGTCGAGAAGAGGCGGACGTGGGACCAGTCGCGGACGGCGCTGCCGGCGGCGGGGCCGGCCTCCAGGACCAGGGGTTCGATGCCGCGCTCGATGAGACGGGCGGCGGCGGCCAGGCCGATCGGGCCGGCGCCGATGACCACGACGGGCAGCTGGTCGGTGGTGAGCGCGTTCACGAGATTCCCCTTTGTTTCGACATCCGTCGATCCCTTGCACCGCCAAGCATGACACCTGTATCGATAAGCGTCAACATAGACATTCGTCGAATCAGGAAGACTTCGCCGGCACGGTGCTGCACGCGGCTGAGTACCGCACGCCCGAGCCGTTCGCCGGGCAGCGCGTAGTGGTTGTCGGCTCCGGAACCTCGGCCGTACAGATGGCCGCGGAACTGGCCGCGCATGCCCAGGTCAACCTCGCCACGCGCCACCCAGTGCGCTTCGCGGCGCAGCGCACGCTGGGGCGGATCTGCACCGGTGGCTGAAGCGGACCGGGTCCGACGCCCTGCCCCTGGGCCGGTTTCTGCGCACGCCCCCGACCCAGTTGGTCATCGAGCCCGCCCGGCCCTCGTAGACACGGCCGCACTTGTCGACCACGAAGTTGTAGCCGAGGTCGCCCCGGCCCGCCGTCCGGATGTCGTACGCCATGAGCGCGCGGATCAGCGCGGGGGACTCGGCACAGCTGTAGGAGTTGGTGCTGCCCGTCTGATGGACGAAGACCGCGCTGATCTTGTCGACGTACTCGGCCGTCCCCGTCACGGTCGACTCGTCGGCACCCCAACGGCGACGGCCGCTACCGGGCCGCCATCGCTTCCGGCGCTCCGGACCGGCCCGTGTTCACGGGGACCAACGGCCCAAGGTCACCTGGGTCGGCAGTAGCGAGAAGGTCGACACGATCCTGCTGGCCACCGGCTACCGCCCCGACCTCGCCTACCTGGCCCCGCTGGGCGCCCTCACGACATCCGGTCACCCTCGCCACCGCGAGGGGGTGTCGCTTTCACACCCGGGGCTGACCTACGTCGGCCTGGAATGGCAGCGCAGCCTGTCGTCGAACTCCTGCGCGGGGTCAGCCGGGATGCGGAACGGATCGCGCGCGACACCTCGCCCCGCCCGCCTCTCCCGAAGCCGAGGTCGTCCAGCCCTCGCCCCGCTGGTTCGACGTATGTCAACATAGATGCATGTCGAATACGAAGGTGCTGCCGTTGCTGGAACCCGCTTCTGGCGAGGCTGCGGCGCCGTGCTGCCCGCCGCTGACCGAGCGCCCGTTCACCGCGGAGGAGGCCGAGACGGCCGCGCGGATGTTCAAGGCGCTCGGCGACCCGGTGCGGCTGAGGCTGTTCTCGGCCGTGGCCTCGCACGAGGGCGGCGAGGCATGCGTGTGCGACATCTCCGACGTCGGCGTCTCCCAGCCGACCGTCTCCCACCACCTGAAGAAGCTCAAGGAGGCCGGTCTGCTCACCTCCGAACGGCGTGGCACCTGGGTCTACTACCGGGTCGAACCGTCTGTGCTGGCCGCCATGGGCAAGCTGCTGACAAGCACACCGGCCGCAGCCTGACCGAGAACAGGCGTGAACGTATCGGACGGCACCACGGCCGCCGACGCGACGCGGTCCAGTTGAACGGCGCAGCCCTGCCGTCTCCTCACGGCGGTCCCGAACTCCGGGCCCATGGTCGGTGCCCGTGGATGATGGGGCGATGAGTATTGACGTCGAGTGGGCGCGAAGCGAACTGGCGCGCTTCTTGGAGCTCACCGATCTGTACCGGCCGCCGGACCCGCCCGGCATGGTCGTCTTCAGCACCAGGAAGTCCAACCATGGCAAGCCGGCGGACATCGTCGCACGGCGCGCACGTGGTGAAGCAGGTCCTCGGCCGTGTCCTGCCGGACTGGCGTACCGAGATCTCCACCAGCGGCAACCAGCGGCAACCAGCGGCAACCAGCGGATCAACTTGGTATCAGCACCGCGAGGCTGCCCAGCGCGCCGACGCAGCCCTCCAACGGGACGCCGAGATCCGGGAGCGCCTGGGCGATGCCTCACCGCGCCTGAGCGCTGCGAGCCTGCACCCTTGGGTCTGGTCGGCGGCGCAGGCGCTGTGGCGTGACAACCACGTCCGGGAGGCGGTCACCGCCGCCGCCAAGAAGGTCAACCGCGAAGCGCAGAACAAGGTCGGCCGCCGGGACGTAACCGAGACCGCCCTGTTCCAGAGCGCCTTCTCGAAGGACGAGCCGAAGCCCGGGCAGCCACGTCTGCGCCTGATGACCGACGACGGCAGCGACACCTTCGGCAGCCTCCAACGCGGCACTGCGGCCTTCGCCGAAGGCTGCTACGCCGGTATCCGGAATCCCAACAGCCACGAGGACTGCCTGCCGCGGCTGCCCCAGCACGAGGCTCTCGAGCTCTCGAACAGCTGGCTGCTTTCAGTGTCCTGGCCCGCCGGGTGGACACGGCCACGCTCGCCACGTGACCGCAGACCGAGGCACTCAGGGACAGGAGTTCAGCGATCTGCCGGGCCGTGTCCCGGGCCGGCCGCCCTACTCCAATGAGAGTGGCGGAGGCCGGACCGGTCCAGTCCCCATAGCCGAGCAGATGCAGGCGCGGCTCATCCACCGCCCGGGTGCCCTCGGTGGCGATGTGGCCACGTCGGCCGCGGAGTTGGAGCGGGCCGAGGTGGGACAGGACCGGGCGGAAGCCGGTGCACCAGATGATCGTGTCGGCCTCGGTGCGGGTGTCGTCGGCCCACTCGACGCCGCCGGGGATGAGCCGCGTGAACATCGGGCTCGCCTTCAGCGGCCGCGGTCTCTGGCCTCGCGCACGGGCGGTACGGCGACGATGTCTCCGAGGGAGGCGACACCCCTGGTGTCCGTGCGGCCCTCGTCCAGGGCACGGCGGCGGGCGGTGGCCGCGTCGAACAGGGCACGTCCGTCGATGTCGTCGGCCAGGAAGCGGGGCGGACGCTGGGTCAGCGAGGAGTACGCGGCCGGGGAGAACAAGCGCAGCGAGTCCCAGGCGTGCTGCCGGGCTCCGCCCGGTGTGGTCTGGGCGTCGAGGATGACGAACTCCAGGCCGAGGCGGCGCAGCTGGTAACCGGCGGCGAGCCCGGCCTGGCCGCCGCCGCTCACCACCACCTGCGTCCTGTGGCTCATTCGGCCGATCGTCCGGGCATGAAGATGAGGGCCACCAGGGCCAGTCCGACCACGCCGCCGACGATTTGCATGCCGATGAAGCCCGCGACCGAGCCGGGCGCGATGCCCGCGAAGGTGTCGGTGAAGGCGCGGCCGATGGTCACTGCCGGGTTGGCGAAGGACGTCGACGAGGTGAACCAGTAGGCGGCGCCGATGTAGGAGGCGACGGCCACGGGGGCGAACTGCAGACGGTTGGCGCGGGCCAGGCCGAAGATCAGCAGGATCAGACCCGCGGTGGCGACGACTTCGCCGAGCAGCAGGTGCCCGGCGGAGCGGTCGTGGGTGGACCACTTGACGAGGGGCTCGGCGAACATCGCGTCAGCGAGGATCGCGCCCGCGATCGCGCCGACGATCTGCGCGGGCACGTACACCGCCACCTCGCGCGGGGTGACCCCGGGGCCGCCGCGTCGCGCTGTCCACCACTCGGCCAGCGTGACGACCGGGTTGAAGTGGGCGCCGGAGACCGGGCCGAGCAGGAGGATCAGGATGCCGAGGCCGAAGACGGTAGCCGTGGAGTTGGCCAGCAGCTGCAGGCCGACGTCCTTGGTGAGTTCGGTGGCCTGGATGCCGGAGCCGACCACGATTGCCACCAGCAGGGCGGTGCCTATGAGTTCGGCGGCGGCCCGGGCGACCAACGGGGTACGCGGCGGGGTGGCACCCGGTGCGGGTGCGGAAGCGGGAGCGGGCGGCGCGGACTCCGCGGTCGGGGCTGCTTCGGCGGCGGTCATGGACAGGCCCTCTTGTTCTCGGCTGCGGTGCGAGCGGACTCGGCCAGGGCGGCGAACTGGCCGGCGAGTGAGGCGATGACATCGGGCTTGAGCCGGTAGTAGGTGAACCGGCCGCACGGCTCCGTCTCGACGACTCCGGCCTCGCGCAGCACCTTCAGGTGGTTGGAGAGGTTGGTCTGCCGGGCACCGGTCTCCTCCACGAGGTGGGTGGTGCACAGCGTCTCTTTGGCGAGCAGGGTCACGATTCGGAGCCTGAGCGGGTCGGCCAGCACCCGGATCAGGTCAGTGTCGACTGACGTCATCATGTGCTGATACTGTCACATCAGTGGTGACTGACACCACGGGGTGCTGACATCATTCGCACCTGATGCCGTCGTGAGACAAGAGAGACCTCTGATGTCCGACAAGTCCTCCGTGCTGTTCGTCTGTGTCCACAACGCGGGCCGTTCCCAGATGGCCGCCGCGTGGCTGACCCACCTGGCCGGGGACCGTGTCGAGGTCCGTTCCGCCGGCTCCAACCCGGGCGCGGGCGTCAACCCGGCCGCCGTCGAGGCCATGGCCGAGGTCGGCATCGACATCTCCGCCGAGGTCCCGAAGATGCTCACCGTGGACGCGGTGAAGGAGTCCGACGTCTGCATCACGATGGGCTGCGGTGACACCTGCCCGGTCTTCCCCGGCAAGCGCTACCTGGACTGGCAGCTGGAGGACCCGGCGGGCCAGGGCGTCGAGGCCGTCCGCCCGATCCGCGACGAGATCAAGGTGCTGGTCGAGGGCCTGATCAGGGAGATCGCGCCGGAGCCCCGGGCATGAGCACCGCGACCGACACGACTGGGGACATACGCAACGTCATCGTCGTCGGCTCCGGCCCCGCCGGATACACCGCCGCCCTCTACACGGCCCGCGCCTCGCTGAAGCCGCTGGTCTTCGAGGGCGCGGTCACAGCCGGCGGGGCGCTGGTGCAGACGACCGAGGTGGAGAACTTCCCCGGCTTCCGCGACGGCATCATGGGCCCGGACCTGATGGACAACATGCGGGCCCAGGCCGAACGCTTCGGCGCCGAACTCGTCCCCGACGACATCGTCGAAGTCGACCTCACCGGCACCGTCAAAACCGTCACCGACAGCGCGGGTACCGTCCACCGCGCCAAGGCCGTGATCGTGGCGACCGGCTCGCAGCACCGCAAGCTGGACCTGCCCGGCGAGGACGCGCTGTCCGGCCGTGGCGTGTCGTACTGCGCGACCTGCGACGGCTTCTTCTTCCGCGAGCACGACATCGTGGTGGTCGGCGGCGGCGACACCGCGATGGAGGAAGCCACCTTCCTCTCCCGCTTCGCCCGCTCCGTGACCGTCGTCCACCGCCGCGACACCCTGCGCGCGTCCAAGACCATGCAGGACCGCGCCTTCGCCGACCCGAAGATCTCCTTCACCTGGAACAGCGAGGTCGCCGAGATCCACGAGGACGGCGGCAAACTCGCCGGACTCACCCTGCGCGACACCGTCACCGGCGAGACCTCCCACCTCCCGGCCACCGGCCTGTTCGTCGCCATCGGCCACGACCCCCGCACCGACCTGGTCACCGGCCAGCTCGACCTGGACGACGAGGGCTACCTCAAGGTCGCCTCCCCCTCCACCCGCACGAACATCGCGGGCGTCTTCGGCGCCGGCGACGTCGTCGACCACACCTACCGCCAGGCCATCACCGCCGCAGGCTCCGGCTGCGCCGCCGCCCTCGACGCCGAGCGGTACCTCGCCGCCCTGAGCGACACCGACACCGCAGCCGAACCGGCCGTAGCCGCCGTCTGACGCCCCGGAGGAAGACCATGGCTCTCAAGAACGTCACCAACGACTCCTTCGCCCAGGACGTCCTGGCCAGCGACAAGCCGGTCCTGGTCGACTTCTGGGCCGCCTGGTGCGGCCCCTGCCGACAGCTCGCCCCCTCGCTGGAGGCGATCGCCGCCGAGCACGGCGACAAGATCGAGATCGTCAAGCTCAACATCGACGAGAACCCGGCCATCGCCGCCCAGTACGGCGTGATGTCCATCCCGACCATGAACGTCTACCAGGGCGGCGAGGTCGTGCAGACCATCGTGGGCGCCAAGCCCAAGGCCGCCCTCGAACGCGAACTCGCCGACCACCTCACCTGACACGCAACGCCGGTGGGGGCACCCGCAGCGCCCCCCACCAAGCCGCACCCTTTCTCCTCTCTCCGATCTGTGACACGGCCTCTCTCTGGCCCCCGCCCGCACCTCACACATCGACGAGACGCTGCGCCCGGACGACCTCGTGGTCGCCGTGCGACAACGCTCACGAACAGCTCGGCCCCTGCCTCCCCGACCGCCTGCACTGGTCGGTACCCGACCCCACCCGCACCGGCACCGACGACGCCTTCGCCGACGCCCTGAGTGATCTCGCCGACCGGATAGACCGGCTGGCTCCCGCCGTCCGCTCTCCCGGAGGCAGCGATGACTGAGACCCCGCCCATCCCGCACCGCAACCTGAGCATCGACCAGCAACTCGCCCTGCGCACCGCAGCCACCCACCTGAGCCGCGAGTTCGACGGGATCTTCGGCCAGGAGACCATCGAACGCTTCCTGCACACCAGCTACGACCAGTTCGCCGGCCGCAGCACCATCCCCAACTTCCTCCCGCTCATCGCCGAACGCTTCGCCCGCCAGCGCCTGCGCGCCCTGGCCAAGGTCGAAGGCCACCACACCGACGGCAAGCCCGTCGTGCTCTTCCTCTGCGTCCACAACGCCGGCCGCAGTCAGATGGCCATGGGCTTCTTCCAGCACCTCGCCGGTGACAGCGCCGTCGCCTGGTCGGGCGGCTCCGAACCTGGCTTCGAGGTCAACCCGTCGGCCATCGCCGCGATGAGTGAGCGCGGCATCGACATCTCCCGCGAGTTCGCCAAGCCCTGGACCGACGAGGTCGTCCGCGCCGCCGACGTCGTCGTCAGCATGGGCTGCGGCGACGCATGCCCGGTCTTCCCCGGCAAGCGCTACCTCGACTGGACCCTGGACGACCCCGCGGGAAAGACCGTCGACGACGTCCGGCCCATCCGCGACGACATCGAGCGACGCGTCCGCGGCCTCCTCGACGACCTCGGCGTCCCGGCACAGCACTGACTGCGGGCATTGGTACGGCGACCGGCCTACGACTCGTCTTCGCCGACGTGCACAGCGACTGAGGCGACGGGGGTTGCGTGCCGGGCCATATCGGCGAAGCACAGCTCCGTGAGCGGTGCACATGACCCCTGGTAACTGTCCCGGCCAACGCCATGGTCACGACATCACCCTCACCATGGCATCGCATGCCTGCCTGGGCGTCCTGCGCGCCCGGGAGCTGGACGCGGGCAAAGCGGAAGCGGCCGTGGGAACTGCGGGCGGAAGGGAGGCCCGAAGCCTCCTCGTTGGGTTGGAGTCGGGCGGTTCGGGCCTTGCGGAGACCCTATTGCTCGTCTCGCCCGTACCCTTCGTGGTGTCAACGGCGTCACATAGCGGGCGCCAAATCACTGGAGGCAACACCACGTGCTGATCGCTCAGCGTCCCTCATTGACCGAAGAGGTCGTCGACGAGTTCCGCTCCCGGTTCGTGATCGAGCCGCTGGAACCGGGCTTCGGCTACACCCTCGGCAACTCCCTGCGTCGTACGCTCCTCTCCTCGATCCCGGGTGCGGCGGTCACGTCCATCCGTATCGACGGTGTCCTGCACGAGTTCACCACCGTGCCGGGCGTCAAGGAGGACGTCACCGACCTGATCCTCAACATCAAGCAGCTCGTCGTCAGCAGCGAGCAGGACGAACCGGTCGTGATGTACCTGCGCAAGCAGGGCCCGGGTCCGGTCACCGCCGCCGACATCGCGCCCCCGGCCGGTGTCGAGGTGCACAACCCCGACCTCGTCCTCGCCACCCTCAACGGCAAGGGCAAGCTGGAGATGGAGCTGACGGTCGAGCGCGGCCGCGGTTACGTCTCCGCCGTGCAGAACAAGCAGGTGGGCCAGGAGATCGGCCGTATCCCGGTCGACTCCATCTACAGCCCCGTGCTCAAGGTCACGTACAAGGTCGAGGCGACCCGTGTCGAGCAGCGCACCGACTTCGACAAGCTGATCGTCGACGTCGAGACCAAGCAGGCCATGCGTCCGCGTGACGCCATGGCGTCGGCCGGTAAGACCCTGGTCGAGCTGTTCGGTCTCGCGCGCGAGCTGAACATCGACGCCGAGGGCATCGACATGGGTCCGTCCCCGACGGACGCCGCCCTCGCCGCTGATCTCGCGCTGCCGATCGAGGAGCTGGAGCTCACGGTCCGCTCCTACAACTGCCTCAAGCGCGAGGGCGTCCACTCCGTGGGTGAGCTCCTGGCTCGTTCCGAGGCCGACCTGATGGACATCCGCAACTTCGGTGCGAAGTCCATCGACGAGGTCAAGGCGAAGCTCGCCGGCATGGGCCTCGGCCTCAAGGACAGCCCGCCCGGATTCGACCCCACGGCCGCGATCGACACCTTCGCCACCAACGACACGGACACGAGATTCATCGAGACCGAGCAATACTGAACAGTGCGCCACGCCGGTCGATCAGTCCTGGCCGTCTTCCGAGGATGGTGACGGGTCGGGACCGTCGCTGAGACTGGGCGGCAGGAACTGGACATGCTGTGAACGCAGGTATTCCACTCCGTCGTCGTGATCAGCCCGGTAGTCGAGGCTGCGTTCCGCAAACCTCAGCCGGTGCCGGGCATCATTGATCACCTCGGACCAGGTACGCACTTGTACGCGGTGACGGTCGGTGCGCTGGATTTAGCCGAAAGGCAGTCCGGTCTGGTTACGGCGGGACTCGGCGAACTCGTCCAAAGTATTTCCGATGATCCAGAAGTCCCACGAGACATTCGGCTTGTCGAACCGTTCGTCGCGCATGACCGCCAGCGCATACTTTGCGATCTGCGTGAGTTCGTCCGCGCCGATCACCTCACTCGGCCGCTTCAACTCGACGACGATATTCTCAACTCGGTCTTGCGCGATCTCGCACGTGCGAGTTAGCACAAGATCGGGAAGGGGATTGGTGCCGTTCATGGCGCAGCACGGGTTGCGAGTGGCCGGTGAGTTCGACGTCCTCGCCGAGGAAGTGGAGATATTTCGCAAGTACCTTCGTCAGGGACTCATCGTCACCGGTCAGGGCGTATTCCTCGCCGAATACCCATGTCTCGTTGGCCAGGATCCGGTGAAGCTGCCGCCGCTCCAGTGTCTGGCGCGGCGGCTCGCTGCCGAACGGTGTCGTGTCGAGTCCGGACAGGAAGCAGAGCCGGTCTCCGACCTTCTTCGAGGTGTCGATGATCGACGAGAGGGTAGTTTCGTTGAGCAGCTCGCCGAGTTCGGCCAGGCGTTCCGCCGACAGTTCGCGAACGCTCCTGAAGACGTTGTGGAGATTCCCCGGGTTGGACGCCCGGGCTTCACGGAGGAGCCTCAGGGTGAACTTTCGCGACGGAAGTCTCCGTCGTTGATCACTTTCGACGCGCTGAAGGCGACGAGGTCGAAAACCTGCCGCTCCGCTTTCTCGGCAGCAGAGGACGATCCGTCACTGCATGGGTAAACGCCCTCCAGAACTCATTCCCTGATGATCGACCTGCTCTTGTCCGTGCTACGGCGTTTGCAGTGATCGCGCAGCTTCTCTTTTGCCACCGTTGCCACCGCGACAACGGAACTCATGGGCTCCAGGCCGGATTCAGCGAGCAGCACGTCAAGTCCGCAGCGGCCCCTCCGGTCTGTCCGCCTACGTCGCCGCGGCCGTGGCCCGGCAGATCGAGCGCGACAATCTCAACGAGCTCATCCAGCAGGCCCGGCAGCAGCAGACGCAGGGCGGGGCCGACGCCGCGTGCCCCGCTCCCCCGCCCTTCCCGGCGGCACCCTGGTCGGCGGACCAGCCGGCTAACGCGCCACGCGGTAGCGGAGGTAGACGACTTTCGAGCTGAAGGTGCGGGTCTCGACGAGTTCGAGATCCACCCGGCGCTCGCGCTGGGGAAAGAACGGAATGCCACCGCCGACCAGCACCGGGTAGACCATGGCCCGGTACTCATCGATCAGACCCAACGCGGCCGCCTCGGCTGCGAGAGTCGCGCCGCCGATCGCGATGTCGCCCTCCCCCGGCTCGGCCCGCAACCGCTCGATCTCCTCCGCCAGGCTGCCGGAGGCCAGGTGGGCATTGCCCTGCACCGCCGACAGCGTGGTCGAGAACACCACCTTTGGGAGCGGCTTCCAAAGCGCGGCCCACTCGAGCTCTGCGTCGTCGAGCGGTGGGTCCTGGTCGGCGGTCTCCCAGTACAGCATCGTCTCGTACAGCCGTCGTCCCAGCAGGTGGACGCCGACCTCTCGAATCTCGTCGATCCAGAAGCGAAAGACCTCCTCGTCGGGCGGCGTCCAGTCGAAGCCGCCGTCCGGCCCGACGATGTAGCCGTCAAGTGAGACGTTCATCGAATAGGTCACGCTGCGCATCAGAAGTCCTCCTCGGTAACGGGTTCGACAGTACGACCGCCGGACGCCGCAGGACTCATCGCGGCTCGCGGAATCACCTGGACCGAGTCACCTCACGAGATCATTTCGTTGAGAAAACATCTATGCCCATCGAGCCGAGAGTTCGGGGCTGAGAGGTGGCGATGTGAGGACTTCGTCAGGGCAGGCGGAGAACCACCGAGCACCAGGGACACCAGGGACACCAGGGTGAAATCCTATGGTGCAGACGACTTCCCGACAGAGTCGGGCGCGGGGTTCGGTTTCGGAGACTGGCTCATGCTTGCGCTGGTTGAGCCAGGAGGCGCCTGAGGCACCTGAGGCACCTGAGGCGGCGACTAGGTCACTACGTGCAGGTTCGTCAGTCGTCCAGGAGAATGTCGCAGGCGAGACTTGCCCCGAAGCCGCCGGCGGGCGTCGTCAAGAACCCGGCAACCAGGCCGACACCGCCACAGGCAATCGCAGTGACGACTGTGTAGCCCATCCCACTGTTGAGCCCCTCCTCGACCCTGCCTGAGTCCAGGGGAACCGCCGCAGGAGCTCCCGGCCGTGGCGTGGGCACGCTGTTCTGGGTCATGTCGTAGTACCAGCCCTTGAGCGCGTTTCGGCTGTTGTCACCGAATATGCCGTCTGGCACGAGCCCGAATCGCTTCTGAAAGTGGATGACGGCGCTCTTCGTCTCAGGTCCGAAGACCCCGTCCACAACGAGGTTCGCACCGTCAGAGATGTTGAGCCAAGTTTGCAGGCTGCGTATGCAGGAACCCGTTACGCCCACCGCCATGAGATCGCACTCGCTCATTTCGAGAGTGACCTTGTATTCGGTCTCGCTGGAGGAAGATGGTGCAGCTACTGCAACACCGACGCCTCCAACCAATGCGATGGCCAGTGCTGGAGCAACAACCCGGCCCAACGAACGCGACAGCTTCACGCGTCTCCCCCTAATCGCCGGGCCCATCGGATAGGGAACTTCCCGTTCCTATTGCCCGGACTTTTCCTGGCCTGTCAGCCTGAAGGAGGTTCGATTTCGACGACAGGGCGCGAACACCGGCGCGCGGAGCGTTTTTGGTCACGCAACCCGCCCGGAGAACACGGTCCCGGCGCTGAGCGGGGCGGGGATTGCGGACGACTGAGGCCGGGAGGGGCCCCCGGCGGGCCGGGCGGTCACGGCCGAGGCAGGGGCTGCTCGGTCCAGATGGTCTTGCCGTCGGGGGTGTAGCGGGTGCCCCAGCGTTCGGTGAGCTGGGCCACGAGGAAGAGGCCGCGGCCTCCTTCGTCCTCGGTGCGGGCGCGGCGCAGCCGGGGCGAGGTGCCGCTGCCGTCGTAGACCTCGCAGATCAGGGCGCGGTCGCGGAGGAGGCGGAGCTGGACCGGGCCGGCGGCGTGGCGGATCGCGTTGGTGACGAGTTCGCTGGCCACCAGCTCGGTGGTGAAGGCCAGTTCGTCGAGGCCCCAGGCGGCGAGCTGCCCGGTGACGGCCACGCGGGCGCGGGAGACGACCGCCGGGTCGCTGGGCAGGTCCCACTGGGCGACCCGCTCCGGGCCCAGGGCGTGCGTACGGGCGACGAGGAGGGCCACGTCGTCGCTCGGCCGGGCCGGGAGCAGGGCGTCGAGGACCGCCTCGCAGGTGTCCTCGGGGGCTCGGTCGGCCCGGGCCAGGACGGTGCGGAGTTGGTCCAGGCCGGTGTCGATGTCGCGGTGCCGGTCCTCGACCAGGCCGTCGGTGTAGAGGACCAGCTGGCTGCCCTCGGCCAGTTCGAGTTCGGCGGTCTCGAAGGGCATGCCGCCGAGGCCCAGCGGCGGTCCCGAGGGCAGCTCGACGAACTCCACCGTTCCGTCCGGGGCGACGACCGCGGGCAGCGGGTGCCCGGCGCGGGCGAGGGCGCAGCGCCGGGACACCGGGTCGTAGACGGCGTACAGGCAGGTCGCGCCGACGATGCCGGAGTCCTGGTGGGTGTTCTCCACCGCCCAGCCCTCGCCCCGGTCGAGGCGGCCGACCAGGTCGTCGAGGTGGGTGAGCAGTTCGTCCGGGGGCAGGTCGAGGGCGCAGAAGTTGTGCACGGCGGTGCGTAGCCGGCCCATGGTCGCGGCGGCGTGCAGACCGTGACCGACCACGTCACCGACGACGAGTGCGACCCGGGCGCCGGAGAGCGGGATGACGTCGAACCAGTCGCCGCCGACGCCCGCCTGCGCGGGGAGGTAGCGGTACGCGACCTCGACCGCGCTCTGCTCGGACCGGCCGCGCGGCAGCAGGCTGCGTTGCAGGGCGAGGGCGGTGTTGTGCTCGCGGGTGTAGCGGCGGGCGTTGTCGATGCAGATCGCCGCGCGGCCGACCAGTTCCTGGGCCAGCGACAGGTCGTCGTCCTCGAACGGGGCGGGCCGCTCGGAGCGGTAGAAGCTGACGACGCCGAGGGTCGCGCCGCGTGCCCGCAGCGGCACCGTGATCAGGGAGTGGATGCCCGCCGCGAGGGCCCGCTCGAGCCGGGCCGGGTCCTGGGCGAGCCAGCCGCCCGCCTCCGCCAGCACGGGTTCGAGCACCGACCGCCCGCTCTCCCAGCTGCGGGCCTGCGGTGTGGAGGGGACGTACCGCACCGGGTCCCCCACCTCGTACAGATGCGACTCCTCGTGTACGGCGCCCAGCGCGACCCGGCGCAGGGCCATGCCGGGGCCGAGGGGTTCCGGTTCGTCGCCGAGGAGGACGGAGACCGGCAGGTCCACGGCCGCGAAGTCGGCGAACCGGGGGACGGCCACCTCCGTGAGCTCCTCGGCGGTACGGGTGACGTCCAGGGTGGTGCCGATCCGGACTCCGGCGTCGTGCAACAGCTCCAGGCGCCGACGGGCGAGCACGGCGAGGCGGCCCACGCCGGGTTCGCCGACGAGGAGCAGCCAGGCGTCGGCGGCGGAGTCGGGGGGTGGGGTGCGTGGGGCGGCGCCGTCTGTCGCGTACGGGGTGGAGCGGGGCGGCGGGGGGTGCGTCGGCGCCGGCCGGGGTCGCGTGAACGTGGGTACGACTGTGCGCAGGACGACGGTTGGGGATGGGTCGGTGGAGGTGCCAGAGGTGCCAGAGGTGCCAGGGGCACCAGGGGTGACGGCGGGGGTGGCGAGGGGCGCCGCCATCGGCTGCGCGGTCGGTGCTGTGGCCGGCGACGAAGCCCGCGTCACGGTCCGGGATGCGGGCGGGGTCGCGGTCGGCGGTGGAGGCGGTGGGGCGGGCGGTGGGGTCAGTTCCGTGTGGCGTAGGTGGGGGCCGCCCAGGACGCGGGCCTCGACGACCACGCCGGTCTCGCCCGACTCGCCCATGATCGGGCGGCGGAGCAGGGTGGCCACGCGGCCGCCGGAGAGGGCGACCTCGTCGAGGGTGCGGTGGGGTGAGGCGATGAGTTCCTCGGCCTTCTCACGGAGGACGGCCAGGTCGACACGGCCGAGGGTCTCGCCGTACCGGCCGTCGTCGCCCCGCGCCCAGGGCGGTTGCTCGGGCTGGCGGGGCCAGGTGTCGGCAGCGGCGCCGGCGGCCCGGCGGTACGCGGCCAGCAGGGCCCGTTCCCGTTCCGTGGCCTGCTCCAGGAGGCCGGCCTCGATGTCGTGGGCGGCCTCGCGGACGAGCCGCAGCATCGTGGGGTCGCCGTCGTCGCGCAGACAGGTGAGGTCGAGGACTGCCTCGACCCGGCCGCTGAGCGGGTTGCGGACGGGGGCGCCGGCGCAGGCGAAGGGGGAGAGGCAGTCGGCGAAGTGTTCCCGGCCGAGGACGTAGACGGGCTGGCGCTCGGCGAGGGCGGTGCCGACGCCGTTGGTGCCCGCGGCCGCCTCGGAGGCGCAGAAGCCTGGGGCGAAGTTCACCTCGTCGAGGTGGGTGAGGAGCTGTCGGTCGCCGCCGTGCCGCTGGACCATGCGGGCCTGCCCGTCGCAGAGCACGATGGTCATGCTCACGTTCGCGAGGGAGGCGGTGAGCTGCGCGAGCACCGGGTCGGCGGCGCGCAGGAAAGGGTCCTCCATGGCGAGGTCGGGTGCGTAGGGGATCAGCAGCCGGTGGGGTTCGAGCCCGGCGGAACGGCACCGCTTCCAGGAGTCGAGCACCGGGTCCCGGACATCCGAGTCGACCCGCGCACCCGCGAGGAAACGCTCATGGGCATCGACGAGACCGCCGATGTCGTCCCAGGAGACGGACAACGGGATCACTTCCCTCGCCTGCGGACGGCCCCGTCGCACACCGCCACCCGACGCGCCTCCGGGGCCGTCTGCCAAGCGCTACAACCCTAGACCTCGCGTGACGCACATCACAACAGCGGCGTCAGGGGGCTCGGTCGGCGGGGGCGGGCGCGTGTGAGGGGGCGGGGTGGGCAAGGCCCGGGGTCGCGGGATGCGGGGATGTGGGATGGGGCGCGCGGGGGCGACGGTGACCTGCCAGTGGCAGGGTCAGTCGAGGGCGGGGCCGGGTGGTTCGCCGCCGGGGGCGAGGAGGGGGAGCCGGGCGGCTCGGCGCTCGAGGGGCCAGGTCGGGAGGCGAGCGGCTCGGTGACGGAGAAACGCGGGGACGCGCCGGGCGCCGAAGGCGGTGGCGGCGGGGCGGCTCAGCGCCCCGAGAGGTGGGGTCAGGAGCCAGGCGGCTCGGCGGCTGAGCGGCTGAGCGGCTGAGCGGCTGGTTGAGCGTCGTCGGCGTGTCTTCGGTCAAGTCTTCTCGGCGTACGTGGAGCCGGCGGCCACCGTTGCGTGCGCCGACAGAACCCGTCGACGGGTGCCGGGGCGGGCGGTCGCGGGCTCTCGGTGAGGCCCGGTACAGGGTGGCCGGGAGGTGAGTTGTGTCTCATATGGGGCGGTGGGGTTCGGGCGGGCGTCGGCGGCAGAGTCGCTGTTGGGGAGCGGTGTCGTCGTTCTGACGGTGGCAGGAGTTCGGGTGGTGCATGCCGGGGAGTCATTTGGGGTGGGAACGGTCCTGGGGTTCCCTTCGTTCTTGACTTGCCCTGCCTCCGTCGGTGCGGTCCCCCGCCGTACCGGTGCGACGCGGAAGGACGACGTGCCCTTTGTTCCCGCTCCCGCTCGACGCGCCGCCCCCCTCGCGGCCCACCCCGTCCCCGGTCTCCGACCCCGCCACCCTGATACCCAGCCCGGCCCAGCCCCCGGACCTCACCCGAGTCCCGAGTCAGCCCCCGGCCACCGACCCCAAGGCGCTCTCCGACTCACCCTGCGCCATGGTTCCTGTCCCGGGTCCGACCCCGGCCCCCGGCCTCACCTCGGTCCGCACCCCGGCCCGCGGCCTCACCGCGGCCTCCGATCCGGCCTGTGGCCGCGCTCCGGTTCCGGGCTCGGCGCCGGTCCCCGGCGTCACTGCGATCTCTGACCCGACCCCCCACCTCACCACGACCTCTGCCCCTATCCCCGGCCTCACCCCGGCCTCTGACCCAGTCACCTCCCCCACCACGCCCCCTGAGCCGACCCCCTCCCCCACCACGGCCCCTGACCCGATCCCCGGCCTCACCCCGGCCTCTGACCCAGTCACCTCCCCCACCACGACCCGTGACCCGATCCCCTCCCCCACCACGGCGCCTGAGCCGACCCCCTCCCCCACCACGGCCCCTGACCCAGTCCCCTCTCCCGCCACGGCCTCTGACCCGGTCCCCTCCGCCCTCGGCCTCTGTGACCCTGCCCCCGGCGAGGCCGCGGTCTCGCCCCCGGCCCGTCTGGCGGCGTTTCTCCCCGCCAGGGTCCAGGCGCTGCTTCCCACCCGGTCGCCCGTCACCGCCCGGCGGTTGCGGCTCGCTCTCACTCTGCTGCCGTTGCTGCTGCTCGCGGTGTGGGCGGCGGTCGACTGGCGGACGGTCCATGGCGGGGCGGTGCGGCTGGCGTCGGCCGACCTCCGGTGGCTGCTGGCCGGGCTCTTCTTCACGGCCCTGTGTTCGGTGGCCTCCGCGTGCGTACGGCAGGGGGCGGTGCCGGAGCGGCTTCCGCCGGGGCAGTTGCTGGCTGTGCAGTTCGCCGCCGGGGCCGCGGGCCACGCGCTGCCGGGCAACATCGGCGCACACGCCGTCGTCCTGCGCTTTCTGCGGGGGCAGGGCATACCCCTCGCCCGCGCCACCTCCTCGCTCGCCCTGTACTCGGCGGTCAAACCAGTGGCCAAAACGCTGGTGATCGTCGCCTTCGTCGTCGCTTTCCCGGGCACGCTCCGCCTGACCGAGCTCCTCCCGGAGGGCGAGACCCTCGCCCTGGTCGGGGCGATCACCGGCGTCAGCCTCGCCGCCGTGGTCACCCTGATCACGACCGTACGACCGTTGCGGCGCCCCCTCATCGGAGGGCTGCGCACCGCCCTCACCGACACGCGGCTCGTGCACAGCCGTCCCGTCCGCGCGCTCTCCCTGTGGGGCGGGGCCGCCGCCTTCCCCCTGTGCCAGGGAGCCGTGCTCGCCTCGGTCGGCTCCTCGCTCGGACTGCCGGCGTCCTGGACGCAGATGCTCTTCGCGTACCTCGTCGCCAGCACGGCCGCGGGTGCCGTGCCCGCGCCGGGCGGCCTCGGCCCCATGGACGCGGCGCTCGTCTTCACCCTCGTCGCCTTCGGCGCGCCGGCGACCCTCGCCACCACCACCGTCATCGGCTACCGCGTCCTCACCGTCTGGCTCCCCCTCCTCCCGGGCACGTTCGTCCTCTCGACGTTGGTGCGCGCGAAAGTGCTCTGAGCGGGGCCGACATCCATGTAGGGGCGCCGAGGGCCCTGAGGCTGCGGGCCCCCGGTGTCGGCATGTCCTGGCGGGGTGCAGTAAGCAGTTGAAGCGGGAACCATCCCTGGGACAGGAGGAATCGGACGGGGATGGGGGATGGTGCATGTCGTACTCGGTGGGGCGGCGAGTGGTCGTCACGGGGCTGGGGGCTGTCACGCCGCTCGGGGTGGGCGTGGGCGCGCTGTGGCAGGGGCTGCTCGAAGGGCGTTGCGGTATACGGGAGCTGGAGGGGGAGGAGTTCGCGGAATTACCCGTGCGGGTCGCGGGGACGGTGCCGGTGGATCCCGCCGACCTGCTTCCGCGGCCCCAAGCCCGGCGGATGAACCGGGCCGCGCGGTTCGCCGTGCTGGCGGCGCGGGAGGCGTGGCGAGACGGGGGGTTCGACCCCGTCGGTACGGCCGCGAGCGGGCTCGATCCCGCGCGGGTCGGGGTGTCGGCCGGGACCATCCTCGGTGACGCGTCGGTGCTCGTGGCCGGCGACCGGCAGTTACGGGACCGGGGGCCGCGCGGTGTCTCGCCGCTCACCACGCCGATGTGCGTGCCCTCGCAGGCGGCGTCGCAGATCTCCCTCGACCTCGGTATCACCGGGGAGGCGCGCACCGTCACCAGTGCGTGCGCCTCCGGGACCGAGGCGATCGGGCAGGCGGTCGACCGCATCCGGTACGGCCGGGTGGACGTGGCTCTCGCGGGCGGGGCCGAGGCGGTGGTGACCCCGGCGATCATGGCGTCGTTCGCGGCGATGCGGGCGCTGTCGCGGCACGGTCTGAACGGTGGCGGGGAGAGCCCGTCGCGGCCGTTCGCGAAGGACCGGGACGGGTTCGTGAACGGCGAGGGGGCGGGTTTTCTGTTGCTGGAGGCCGAGGACCGTGCGAGGGCTCGTGGTGCTCGGATCTACTGCGAGGCGGCGGGTTGGGGGCTGTCCGCCGACGCGCATCACATGGCGGCGCCGGATCCGTCGGGCTCGGGGGTGGCGCTCGCGCTGCGCCGGGCGCTTGCGGACGCGGCGGCGTCGCCCTCCGACGTGGTCCACGTCAACGCGCACGCCACCGCCACGGTCGACGGTGACCTGGCGGAGGCGAACGCGCTGGCCGCCGTGCTGTCGGGGCGTCGGGTGCCTGTGACGGCGCTCAAGGGCCACCTCGGGCACCTGCAGGGAGCCGCCGGGGCGGTGGAGGCCCTTGCCACCGCGCTCACCCTCCACCACGGCCTCATCCCCCCGACCATCGGCTGCGCCGAGCAGGACCACGCCATCACCCTCGACCTCGTCACCACCGCCCCCCGCCACCTCCCACCCGACGGGAACCTCGCCCTCACCAACTCCTTCGGCTTCGGCGGCCACAACGCGGTCCTCGCGCTACGCCGCGCCGCGTAGCCCTTTGGTCGCCCCGGCCGGTTCGCACCGCCGACCATGTCATCAGCCGTCGTGGCTGAGCGCCGCGGAGGCGCACAGCCACCATGGCCGTGCCCGGCGGAGCGGGTGGTGATCAGGCGGAGCGTTTGCGGGAGGTTGTTTTCTTCGCCGGGGTCTTCTTCGCTGTGGTTTTCGTAGCCGTGGAC